>JAPCJI010000026.1 GCA_027887005.1 Nitrososphaerota archaeon | reverse complement strand
TGAACGGCCGGTCGAAGACCCCGCCCTTCACTTTCCCCACAAAGAAGGCGGTGACATCCGACGCGAGCACCGAGAATCCCAGGATGACGATCATTTCCGTCAACATCGAGGCGCCATCGGCGATGGTGGGGAGCTTCTCGGGGACTGGCAGGAGGAAGCGCTGCACGGCCATCGCCGCGTAGACTACGGTGAGGACCTTCGCCCTCAACTTAGGCCACCTCCCCCATCACTGACCGCACGAAAAGCGCGGCCGAATCCTCCCCGTATCCCAGCAGCCTCTCGAGGAACCGCGCTCCGTCGTCAGGGTCGCATCCGAGTGTCTCCGCTAGAACCTCCGCCTTCACGAAGTTCGTCCGGAACCGAGACCCCTCGCGGAGATTGCGTTCGAGTCTTGCGAGACCCTCCAGAGTCCTCTTGGTCTCTCTGACGAGGTCGAGCTGAGTGGGTTCCTTCAGCTTTCCCTCGACGAGGATTGCGAAGGCTCTCTTCAGGACCTGCTGGAGTTCGGGCAAAGACCCGTCGGTGGGGCTAGGGTCGGCATCGACGATGTTACAGAACTCGTCGACGTGGATTCGCTTGCCCCTGCTCCCGTCCAGCATCTTGCCGGTGATGGCGATCCTCCGTATCTCGGCGTCTGCGGAATCGTAGCCGCCATCGATGAAGTTCTGCTCGAACCACTGGAACCTCATCCGTGGTTCAGGTGCGTAGACATTGGCGAAGACGTCGCCTTCGCCGCCTCTCTCAGTGAAGTACGACTCGTGCACGAGGACGCTCCCCATGCAGTCGTCGGCCATGCCGCTCCGCAGCGCCTTTACCTCAGAACCCCTGATACTCAATGCCATTGAGTGGTTCACCTCCCGCCAAGATCTGACTCGGGTGGTTGGCCAGAGCTCACGCTGGACTGGATGCTAACACATGAAGGAAGAACCGGAGGTCACATTATCCTGCCCACGACCCTGCCCAAAGAATAAATATTGGAACAGCGTCCTCCTTGAATGTCCTTTCGGTCGCCGACGGGGTTGGTATACTGCCGGCGGCCCGGACAATCAGGGGGCGGGGGTGACTTCTCCCGCTCTTTTCTTCTGTGCTTTGCCTTCAGAGCAGCGCGTTGTTTCTCATCACGCAGGGCGATCCTGGGGGATTGTTTGTCCATGCATGATGGCCATGGTTTCGCAGGAGTATTGTCGCTCCAGCCTGGTCACGGCAGTAACCAGCCAGCAGAGCCCGTCAGGATGCTGACGAAAGTACAGAAATGCCGCTCATTGGCGATTTGAGGAAGCTCTTCGAGAAGCGAGGACTGAAGCTCATCAGTTTCAGGCGGTCCAAGACGGACTCTGAGAGGTGCGTGCTGACGTACCGGACAGACGCCGGTACAACCTACATGAAGACAATTGACGTGCCCCTGTCAAGGCTCGAAGAGTTGGTCGTTGCGAGTGCCTTAGTGGAAGCGGATGGCCTCGTGGATTGGTTGAGAACTTGACCAATTGGCCACTTCGGGCAATGGATCAGAATTGGCCACCC
>JAPCJI010000025.1 GCA_027887005.1 Nitrososphaerota archaeon | reverse complement strand
CTGCTGGGCAAGGTGAGGCGCCTCACGGTCAAGCGCGAGGCCGACGGCGAATGGTACGCCGTCTTCATCACGGAGCGGGAGGGATCGGTAAGGAGCCCGCTTGCGGAGATACCGGCCAACAGGATCAGGGGCGCGGACATGGGCCTGTCGAGGTTCGTGACGTTCGACGACGCAGCGTCAACGGAGTACCCAGAGTTCCTGAGACGGTCGGAGGATAAGATCAGGTACATGCAGCGCCACTTGAACCGAAAGCACAAGGGCTCCAGGCGCCGCCGCGAACTCGGCCGCAGGATCGCCAGGCTCCACCTACACGTCAAGCGCCAGCGGGAAGACTTCCAGAACAAACTCGTCCATAAAATCTTCGCAGAGAACGACGTCCTCGTCCTGGAGAAGCTTAACGTCTCAGGGATGCTGCATAACCACACCCTCGCCAAATCCATCTCGGACGCGTCGTGGAACAGGTTCGCCCGCAGGGCCGTGTTCAAGGCTGATTCGCTGGGCAAGCACGTGATCTTCGTCGACCCGTGGGGAACTACGCAGTTCTGCCACAACTGCCTGGGATGGGTCCCGAAGAACCTGGCAGAGAGGAAGCACAGGTGTCCCACTTGCGGCATCGAGATCCCGAGAGACGAGAACTCGGCTCTCCTCATCAAAAGGCTTGGCATCCTCAGTAGCCCGGCCCCGGACAGGGGCTCGTCACCCGCAGAGCAAGGGCCTCTGCCCTCCCTCAGGGAATGGGCAAGCCCGAGCGTTGAAGCGGGAAGCCTACGACTTTAGTCGTGGGAGGATGTCACGGTTAGCTCCCTTTGTTGGGCCTTCGCTTATTGTGAAGGTGTACGGCAGGTCCGGAAATTGCAGCCACCCTTTCGCCAAGTCCATCACGGTTTCTGGTTTGCTGAATGTGTGCACGAACTTCCCCGACCCGTTTTCTGCAACCACTCTTATCCGACGGGACTTTCTTGATCCCATGGAATCACCCCCCTGTGATCGGGCTCACAGCCTATGGCTTCATTTCGCAGCAGCCTTCGCACTTCTCCCCAATGATTACCAGGACCTTCCTCGCGTGGTCATTCACGACTAGCTCCCTCAGGTCGTTCCTGACTGTGTCGACGGCCTTCTCTATCTCGATGTCCACTTGCTTGAGGTCTTCCTCGATGTCGACCTCGATTACTGTTTGGGGCATTATCGCTCGCCTCCACTTTGTCTGCTCACGGGCTTCCAGCTCGGATTCTCGATTAGGTACGCGAACCTGTTCACGAGCCTTATCCCCTGCTCCAAGAACTGCTCGTCGCCGTCGTCACCATCGACGACGGTCCAGAACTTCGCATCTGCGTGCTGCTTCTGGTACTCAGCCGCCTCTGTCGCGTCGAAGAACATGGATGCGGGAGGGCCTGAGCCGACCTCGTTCGGGTTAGTAATGAAGAAACCCGTGTCGACCATCTCGGTCACCTGCGGCGACTCCTTTTCGCAGGGAGAGAACTGGAAGACCTTGCGACTGTCCAGAGCTTCCATCCGCTTCTGGTCCTCTTCGCCAAGCCCCTTCCCCTGCAGGGTCGCTTCACGCCACTTTCTTCTCAGCTCAGAGTACTCCGAGAGCTCAGCATCAGTGAGCCCGTACTTCCTTTCAGTT
>JAPCJI010000024.1 GCA_027887005.1 Nitrososphaerota archaeon | reverse complement strand
GGAAGACTGGAAGACGACCTTCTGACCGAGTTGAGGGAGAAGGCCCAAACAGCGTTTGGCCTGACGCTCGAGAACAGGGACGAGGTGGCTGACGAGCTGGCTACCACCCTGCTTGCGGCCGTGGGCGGGTCCAAGACTGCTTAAGTGAGCCCGGGGGTTCGGTTCTCTGATGGTCTCTTACCTTGGAGGGGTAGATGAGGCAGGTCGCGGATGCGTCGTGGGTCCCCTTGTCATCGCAGGGGTCTCGGTCCGGCCCTCCGTCGTCAGAGAGCTGAAGGATCTCGGGGTCAAGGACTCCAAGAAGCTCTCCGCCCGCCAGAGGGAATCGCTCTATGGCGACATCCTCAAGGTCTGCGACAGGGTCCACTCGACGAAGATCACGACCACAGAAATCGACAGGGTCGTGAGGACGGGCAAGAAGTACTTCAAGCTAAACTATCTCGAGGCGGTCTACTTCGCGAGGGTGATTGACGAGCTCGGGGCAGGAAAGGTGACGGTCGACGCCTCCGACGTCCTGCCGAAGAGGTTCCAGGACAACATATGCGACAACCTGAAATCCAAGTGCGAGGTCTTCGCTGCGCACAGGGCTGACAGGGACTACCCCCTGGTCTCGGCCGCATCCATAGTGGCGAAGGTCGAAAGGGACAAAGAAGTCGGCCGGCTCCGCGAAAAGCATGGAGATTTCGGCTCCGGGTACCCTTCTGACCCGACCACCCGAGGCTTCTTCACGGCCATGATCATGGGGGGGCAGCCAATCCCAGACTACGCGAGGAAGAGCTGGAAGACGTGGCTGAGGCTCCAGGAAAGCCTAGAAGCATTCGTCTAGTTCGTCGCGTAGATTAGCGCATGGTCCTTCTCGAAAGGACTCAGCTCAATGATCGATAGTATCCTGAATCCTCCGTCCTCGAGCCGGGTCTTTTCCTCGCCGAATACCTTTGCCGGCTCCTTCAGGACGTCGATGCTCCGTGCCTTGACCACCAGCAAGAGCTTCCCTCCCTCCCTCAGCATCTGCCTGCAGTTCTCCATGGCGATCTCAGTCTGGTCCGGCTGGGCGATGTCGCAGTAGACTACGTCCACCTTTGAAATGTTGTACTTCGAGGGGTCTCTCGCGTCTGCCACGTAGGGTATCACGTTCTTCCTCTGCCGGGCCACGTTTTCGACGAACTCTCGGGCGACCCTCGGCGCGAACTCGACCCCGATGAGAAGCCCCTTCTCGCCTATGATGTCCGAGACATGCGAGGGGGTCGTCCCGGTGGACGTTCCGAGGTACAGGACGCGGTCGCCTTCCCTGATTACGTCTTCGGGGAGCCCCTTGAGGATGGCTGCGGCCAGCTTGCTTCTGAACGGGTCCCAGGTTCTGTATTCTTCTCCGTCCTTCATCTGAAGCTCTTCGTTGTATACCCGGTAGCCCTTGGCAAGGTTCCTCGTCAGGAGGAATGTCCTCCCCTTCCGGTCCTCTCGTCTGATCGCGGTCATCGCCGGCGGAACTTCTGACGCCTCTGGAACTTGTCCGCTCTCCTCGGGCGCTCCTTCCACTCGTGGGTGTGCGATGGAGGCTCCTTGTACTTCTCCTTGATGTTCTCGATGCGCTTGTCAAGGCCAGGCTTCAGAGAGGCCTCCTCGCTCCCCCTGTAGTAATCGACCCTCGCCGCTATCGCTATCTTGTTCGCGATCGTCCTCGCGATCTTCCCGCGCTGCCACTTCGGGGCAGTGTGGACTTCCTGGTGCTGGAAGAGTATCCCGTGCTTCGGTGGCCGGGCTCCAGTCCTCAAGGCCCTGAAGAGGGCCTTCTCCGCGCCCAGGATCTGAATGGTGCTCGCTGGCAGGACGGCCAGCCTGTCCAGTCCTCCCGCCTTTGCCATCAGCCTCGCCCCGATGGTGGAGCCTGCTATCGCTGAGACGTTCGGGGAGATCTTCTTCATAGCGCTTTCGACGTATTCGTTGAGCTTGTCCCTCTCGCCGCTCAGCTCGACGGCCAGAGACGCGAGCGCCTTGACCCTCGCCATGTCCTGGTCGCTGATCTCCCCTCCCTTGGACCTCTCCTTCGCGGTGAGGATTGCCTCCACCTTCTTCTCTGTGAATCCCCTTCCCTGGAGGGATTCCTGGGTGAACCCGTCCCTCCGTCCGGAGGCGACTATCATCTTGCAAAGCGCCACGTTGTCTTGGAGCATCTGGGTGAGCTCCGGGAAATGAAGACCGTACCACTCCGCCGCCCTGGTCGCGGTGATGTTGAGGAACTTGTCAGTGTCGTCGAGAGCCTGGATAGCCTGCACGAGGTGCAGGTCGGGCCGGGAGCCAGACTTCCGAATAGCCTCCTCGGCCGCGGCTATGGACTTCTCCCTGATCGCCTCAATCGAGGGACTATCTTCCGGGATGGCTGACGCCAACAGAGTTCGGTCTACCCGCCTCTCAGTGGATTAAATGGTTTTGTGCAGACTTCGGCAGCCAAGGAGTTGTCCACCTTGGTGCTTAATTCCAGCCTCGAAATCCGTCAAGTTGGCTTTCTCAAGTGCAGGAGGGCGACAGGATCAGAACACATTCCCCTGTAAATTGTGCGGCGCGAGCTTCGATTCGCTAAGACGTCTCTCCGGCGACAGGTCGGGGAAGCATCCGAGGAAATTCGGGCTCAAGAACGCCACAATCTCGCCTGAAAGGCTGACAGTGGCCCAATTGGGCTACGTAGCCGCATTCCTCGATGGAGAAGGAGGGATTCAGATCACGAAAACCTTTCGCCAGGCCAGAGAGTACAAGCTCGCGCTTCACCCGACGGTGTACTTCACGAATACTGACTATCGCGCAATCCGTACCCTGCGGAGTTGGCTGGGGGGAGGACTCGTGAAACGAAGGCAGGAACTCTGGAACCATAAAGACACCTACGTCCTCAGCATCACAGGGACCCGAAACATACTCCGGCTCTTGGAGGCTCTCCGTCCTTATCTGATAATCAAACGGCATCGGGCAGATGTGATGATTGCGTACTGCCAAAGTAGGCTGACACACTTGAGGTCTCGCGATAGAAGATTCAATTCGAAGGAGCTACAATTATATACTCAACTTCGTCGCTTGAACAAGAAAGGAGGTAAAAAGAAACGCCAACTCACGGTAGCCTGACAAAGGCGGGTAAACATCACAAAGATGGCCTACAGTCCGAAGTCAGACTCCGAAACTGGAAGCCAAGCCGAAGCGAAGCAAGATACCAAAGGTAAGGAACAAGCGTACCTACGAGAAACGCTTTACTCTCAAGCGCAAACCAGGACAGAACTGGATGCGCCGGTGACCGATAGCTCTCTCGAACGCCTAGGTACTGCGGTTGCCTTCCTCGCCGCCGAGGTTAGCGAAGGCAGGGTTCCGACCAGAGCTGCCCTCGAGAAGTTGAAGAAACGAGCGGCCAAGGAATTCTCCCTTGACAGGTACGTCTCGAACTCCGAGATCATAACGGCTCTGCCTGCAAGTAACCAAGACCTGTTCGAACAGATGCTCACAGTTCATCCCCGGAGGAGCGCCTCGGGCATAGTCGTCGTGACAGCCTTCACCGCGCCCTTCTCCTGCCCCCATGGAACCTGCGTGTTCTGTCCCGGGGGTCCCCGCTTCGGGACTCCCCAGAGCTACCTCCCCCACAGCCCTGGGATGAAAACAGCCCTCTCATTCGGCTTCGACCCGTGCCTCCAGGTCCAGAGCAGCCTCGCCAAATACAAGGCCAACGGCCACGAGACGAGCAAGGTCGAAACGATAATCGAAGGCGGCACCTTCATCGCGGACCCATCCGAGTACCAGCTCACATTCGTAAAGGGGGTCTACGATGGGCTCAACGGGGTCCCTTCCACCTCCCTTGAGGCGGCACAGGAAACCAACGAGTCCGCAGCGAACCGATGCGTCGGGTTGACCCTGGAGTCGAAGCCCGACTGGTGCCGGCCCTTGGACGTCGACCTTATGCTTCTCTACGGAATAACGCGCCTCGAGATAGGGGTCCAGAGCCTCAGGGACGAAACGCTCGCCCTGTCCAACCGCGGTCACAGCGTCCGCGACGCGGTGGACGCCTTCAGGGTGGCGCGGGACGCGGGGCTGAAGATCACCGCCCACATGATGCCCGGGCTTCCAGGGGCAACTCCCCAACATGACCTTGAGGACCTCCGGGCGCTCTTCGATAGGGAGGACCTCCGACCCGACATGACGAAGCTCTACCCCACCCTCGTCGTTCCTGGGACCGCCCTGGCTCGACAGTTCGAGGCAGGGCTCTACAGCCCGTACGACCTTGAGACAGTAGTTGAGCTCCTAAGCGAGATGAAGCGCTTCGTCCCTCCCTGGCACAGGATAATGAGGATCCAAAGGGAAATCCCTTCCGACGAGATCTCAGGCGGAGTGAAGAACGGAAACTTGCGCGAGCTCGTCCTCGCCAGGGCTCGGGAGAAGGGCTTCCGCTGCGGTTGCATAAGGTGCAGGGAGGTCGCCCTCGGTTCGCCCCAGTCCCTCGATGCCGAGGATGAGTTGAGGTACTCGGAGCTAAGGTTCAAGGCATCGGAAGGCATAGAGGTTTTCGGCTCGTTCGAGTATGTGAAGAGGGGTCGCATCGCGGGCTTTGTCAGGCTCCGACTCCCCTCAGACCGAGCCCACAGGCCCGAGGCGCACGGGGCGGCCTTCGTACGAGAGCTCAGAGTCTACGGAAGGGCAGTTGCGGTGGGCGGAAAGGATCCAGGAGCGTGGCAGCACAAGGGCCTGGGGGGTGCCCTGCTCGAGGCGGCAGAGAAGACGGTCAGAGAGGACTTTGGTGCCAGGAGGGTCGTGGTGACGAGCGCCGTGGGGACAAGGAACTACTACCGACGACTGGGGTACGCGAGGGAAGGTCCGTACATGTCCAAAGTCCTCGAGTGACTCTCTGACTCATGTACTGAGACCCCGCGCTGCGATCAAACAACTGGAGAAGGGAAGGATTCTAGGCTAGCCGTCTGTCGATTACGCCGTCCTTGCGTGCTTTCTTCTCGGCCAGGAAGTAGACCCATAGACTGACCCCAAGGAGCAGGAACCCTCCTACGACGCAGAGGAAGAGCGCGTAGAGGTAGTTTCCCGGCAGGCTCGGCACTATGGCGACCCTGGCCGCAGCTATGAACTGCGTGAAGGGAAGGTAGGTCGCCCCTGCGGAGATGGGCCATGGAAGGATTGTCGGGGGGAAGAGGGCCCCGGAGAAGACCATGAGGAGCCCGGCCACATACCCCGGAAGCGACCATTCGAACTTGCTCGCGTAGAGGGAGTAGGCTCCGAGGAAGTATCCCAGGCCCAGCGCAGCGGGGATGTTCGCGATGAGCGCTACCCCGAGCAGGAAGGCGGAGGCGGGAGTAATCACGATGGGCATCGAGGTGTTGAGGAACGAGCCCAGGACATAGTATGCCACAGCCAGTGCCGCCAGGGAGGTGACCGTCGAGATCATGAATGCGGAGACCGCCCTCCCAGCTACGTAGACGGCCGTCGACCTTGCCGTCAGATAGATGTGCGGAAACACCGCCAGGTTCTTCCCCTCGGCGATGGCGATGGTGGGCACCCAGGCATAGGAAGCAACGTGGGCGTAAAGCGTCGAACCCACGAGGACGAAAGCCAGCCTCTGGGGGTCGAACGTAGTGAAGTTCGTCCCCCCCGCGGTCGAGCCGAACCAGTAGATGATCGACACTGTGATGGCCGACGCGAAGGGTGCGACCGTCCTAAGTGCAAGCGAAAGGACCGGGGTCGTCCAGGCTAGGTCGTGCTGAAGGCCCATCCAGGTAGCGGCGTAGAGCGAGCGCAGGTTGGTCATCTGATTCGCACCGCTATGGTCCCGTCCCTCCTACCCATGTTCTCAAGCATCTTCAGGGCGAAGTTCGAAATCCCAAGGAAGACTACAGCCATGACGGCAAGCGCCACCAGGCTTGGCCAGACGCCTTCGATCCCGACCCCCGGCGGGAAGAGGGTCAGCCTCAGAGCGTTCATCCCGATGGTCAAGGGTATCAGCGACGCAAGGGCTTGGATTGCGAAGGGAAAGCGCGACGCCGGCCCGATTGACGGGAAGTAAATGCCTGAAAGCATCGACACCGGTTCCTGGAGGACCTCGTTCATCGACTCTGCTTCGCGGCCATAGGTAAGGTAGAGGGACGAAAGGGTCATGCCCATGGCGTAGAGCGAAGCCAGGGTCAGCGCGAAGGTCAGGGCCACCGCCCCCCACGAAGCTGCGATGACCGGGTGGAACAGGAACCAGCCTAGGGCCGTGACGATGATGGCAGAAGGCACCGTCCCGATTATCCCGCCCACCGACATCCCAATCAGGATGGCAGTTATGGAAGCGGGGGACGTGAGGTAGATCTCGAAGAGCCCTTCCTGCTTGTCCCAGTTGAACTGGCTCGCCATGGACCAGAGGACGTTCCCCCAGAAGGAGACCATGACGCCTCCCAGCACCGCGAACCCGATATAGTTCGCCGCCCCGATGCTGTAATAGAGCAGGGAAAGGGCCAGGGAAGAAAGGACGGGGAACCCCATGCTCACGACGATCCACAGAGGCTCTCCGAATATGCTCCAGAGCCTGACCAGGGCCCTCGCCCTCATGGTCCTGAGCCAGGGCCTAGGCTCCATCCTGCTCTTCCCTTTCCTTGAAGCCACGGCCCACCAGGGCGACGAAGACCTCCTCGAGGGTGGCCGCCTTCCTCCAGGACGCCACTACCTCGTGGCCGACCGACTCCACGGCCTCCTCCGCCCTCCTCGCGGCCACGTCGTCTTCGACCACCACCTGCACCGTCGACAGCCCTCTCTCTTCGTCCGTGGCCGAGGTGAACCCCTTCACCCCTGCGACCCGGGTGAGCATCTCGAAGGACGGGTGCGGGGGAGACACCTCCATCACCAGAGCCGGGACGCCGAGGGACCTCTTGAGCTCCTCGGGGGAGCCTTCAGCGATGACCTTGCCTTTGTCGATTATCGCGACGCGGTCGCATATGGCATCGACTTCGGCCATGTTGTGCGTCGCCAGTATTATCGTCCTTCCGTTTTGGCTCGCTTCTCTCTTCAGGAACTCTCTGATGCTCCTCGCCGTCATCACGTCCAGCCCGATAGTCGGTTCGTCGAGGAAAACGACCTTGGGGTCGTTGACGAAAGCCCGGGCTATGGTCGCCCGCTGCCTGTAGCCAGTGGACAGCGCGTAGAACTTCCTGTCGAGGTACTTCGTCAGTCCAAGCATTTCGGAGAGGTCCGTTATCCGTTTCTCAGCCAGTTCCGACTCGATGCCGTACAATTGCGAGAAGAACCAGAGGTTCTTCTTTGCGCTGATGAAGTCGTAGCCCGCCTTTTCGGCCCCGCTGGCCATGTTGATCACATGCCTGACCTTTTCGGGCTCGTGCTCCACGTCGAAACCCATGACCTTCGCCGAACCCCCGCTGGGAAGGAGGAGGGTCGAGAGGATCCTGATCATGGTCGTCTTCCCCGCGCCGTTGGGCCCGAGAACCCCGAAGAT
>JAPCJI010000023.1 GCA_027887005.1 Nitrososphaerota archaeon | reverse complement strand
GAGGCGTTTGTTCCAGCTTCAGGCCACAGGACCGTCAGGGACGGTGAAAACGTAGTGCTCATTCCCTTCTCGCACGGAGGGTGAGCGATTGGACACCAAGGCAAGAGCTTTCGCGATAGGGGCCGGGGCCGACCCGGAGTTGGTCAAGAACCGGGTCCGGTCGAAGTGTCCGGGGGCTCTGGTCCAGACAGTCCGAGCAGGGCTGGCTGCCAACGCTTTCTTTGCCGAAATGATTGCGGCCCAGACCATCCGGGCCGAGGCCACGGGAGCTCTCCTCGCCGAAAGGCCCGAAATCGACCTGCTCCTCAGGCTCGCTCAGACCACGCAGATCTCGGAGGCGATAGAGAGAGCAGGAAGTAAGAAGGGGGAACCGTTCCTCTTGGTGGTCGCCTCGATGGGGAAGGGCCTGGGATCCCTTGACAAACTGCGACTAGGCAGGGAGCTCCCTCGGAAGAGGCTATCGGAGCCCGAGCTCGTTGCAATCGAGAAAGCGGCACTGCTTAACGTTCTGAGGGCCTAGGTCGCCCTTTTCAGTTTCGGGACGCTCAGGATTTCATTGGGAGAGAGGACCGAAACGCAGGTGTATTCACCGAATACCTGGACGAGGACGACCTTGTCGGGGTTCTCCAGGTTCACTTTCCGGTCGACCGCATCGGCGATTGCGTCAATGAGCTGCTTGGCCGAGTACGGAGAATCTCTCGCCTCGATGGTGATCCTGAAGCTTTCCGACGGACCGATGGACGACGCGTTTTCCTTCACTGCCGCGACGACCTCCTCCAACTTGGTGTCTACGACCTGGTCCACGGGTATGACCCTCATCATGAACCTCACCTTGAACGGTTCGGACCTGACATATTCAGAGATGAATGTTAGCAGCGCCTTCGGGTCTTCTGCTTCGACTTCAAGCACTCCGTCGTAGGCTGAGCGTTCTATGGTCACCTTCCTCATTCCCGAAAGCAGTGAAACTTCCTTGAATTCTGCAGAGGCGCGGGCTTCCAGGCCCTTGGCCGACGTGACTATGAGGTTCACCCGGTGTCTGCCTCCTCGGAGACCCCGACTGGACCCCGCCTTATAGCCTCGATTTTCTCGCCCGTCACCCTGATGACGGTCGACTCGAGACCCTCCAGCCTCCCCCCGTCCAGGACCAAATCCACAGTGTCGCCCAGCTGTCGCCGGGCTTCCAGCGCTGTCCTGGAGGAAGGAGCCCCGGAGAGGTTCGCGCTTGTTCCAGTCAGTTGACCTCCACATTCGGTAATCAGTCGCAGGCAAAGCTCTGAACCTGGCACCCTCACACCCAGGGTGCCGGTCCCCTGGTGGAGAGGGAAAGGAAGGGGCACCTTCAAGGTCGCGACGATGGTGAGGGCGCCCGGCCAGTGCCGCTCTGCGAGTTTGAGGGCCCTTGGGTTCATCTCGACAAGCCTTAGAGCCGATTCAATGCCGTCACAGAGGATCGGAACCGGGCTCGCGTCGCGTCTCTTCGCTTCGAACAGACGGCGAACTGCCTTCTCGTTGTGAGGGTCGCACCCGAGCCCATAGACCGTGTCGGTCGGATAGACGATAAGCCCACCGGAAGCCACCAAAGCAGAAGCGGACGGGATTGAGTCTTCATCGAACGCAACTATCGACGTCAAGGTCTGGACCCTTTCTCCCACCGAGAGCTTTAATAGGCTAATTGAAACCGCGCTGGCCGAAATGTCCGAAGAGGACCAGGAACTCGACGAGGACTCGGACGAAGACTTAGACGAGGACGGATGGGAAGAGGACTCGGACGAGGACGGGGTCTAGGGACCCCCGGGCTCCGAGACCAAATCGACCCAGACCATCCTTTAAGACCACTTTCCCTACAGTCCGGCGGTCGTCAGAATGAGGACACTCGTCGTAAATTTCAAGAACTACGGAGATATTCAAGGGGAAGGGTCTGTCCGCCTGGCCCAGGCCGCGCAGAGAGTACACTCCAAGACCGGCGTTGAGATTATCGTCGCTCCTCCTACCCCGCTGCTTGCCCTGGTCGCTTCGAGGGTTTCAATCCCAGTCTACAGCCAGTCGGTGGGAGTCGAGGTGGGGGACAAGACGACGGGCGCCGTCATCCCTGAGGCGGTGAAAGGATCCGGAGCGACTGGGACCATACTCAACCATAGTGAATCGCGCCAATCACTACGAGATCTGAAGAGGTTCATGCCGAGGCTCCGCCAGCTTTCCCTCGAAGTCTGCCTTTGCGCTGCGACGACCGCAGAGGTGAGACAGCTCGCAGCCCTGGGCTCGAAGTTCCTTGCCGTGGAGCCTCCCGACCTCATAGGGTCCGGGGTCGCAGTCTCGAAAGCCAGGCCAGAGGTCGTTACCCAGTCGGTCCAAGCGGCGAGGGGGGCTGGGTTCAGGGGGAGCGTACTCTGTGGCGCAGGCATAGTCAGCGGTGAGGATGTCAAGAAGGCGGTCGAGCTGGGGGCGGATGGAGTACTCGTTTCAAGCAGCGTGGTGAAGTCCGGGGACTGGCGCTCGAAGCTGGAAGAGCTGGCTGATTCTCTGAAGTGAGAATGCCCGTAATCTGTTAAATACAATATAAAAAGGGCGATTTCATGAGCCAGACCAAAGTGCTTGATATGAGTCAGTCAAAGCCCAACGCATTCGATAACGCGCTCGAGCAGCTGAGGATTGCTGCGGAGTACCTGAAGCTTGAAGATGGAATCCACCAGATGCTTTCACACCCCAAGCGGGAAGTGACAGTCTCACTCCCCACGAGGATGGACGACGGGAATACCCACGTGTTCACCGGCTACAGGGTCCAGTACAGCGACGCCAGGGGTCCGTGCAAAGGAGGGATCAGGTACCACCCCAACGTTAGCCTAGACGAGGTAAAGGCGCTGGCCGCCTGGATGACGTGGAAGTGCAGCATCGCCGACATACCCTTCGGCGGAGCGAAGGGAGGCGTCATCTGCAACCCCAAGAGCATGTCTCAGCCAGAGCTCGAAAGGATGACAAGACGCTACACTGCTGCGATCGCGGACTTCATCGGACCCTACCGCGACGTGCCGGCTCCGGACGTGTACACCAACGCCCAGGTGATGGCCTGGATCGTGGACACCTATAGCGTGCTCAAGGGATACATGGTCCCTGAGGTCGTGACCGGCAAGCCCATCTCCATCGGGGGCTCTCTAGGTCGAGACAAGGCTACAGGAAGGGGGGCTGTGTTCTGCACAGTGGAGGCGGCGAAGGTCAAGAAGATGGACCTGAAGAAGGCGACCTTCGCGGTCCAAGGATTCGGGAACGCGGGGACAAATTACGCAGAACTCCTGCAGGGCTACGGCTCTAGGCTCGTCGCGGCCAGCGACTCCAAGGGCGCGGTCATGAGCAGGAACGGCATCGACGCCGACAGGCTGATCGCATACAAGGCCAAGACCGGGTCGGTCGTCGGAATGGAGGGGACCCAGCCTGTGAGCGACACAGAGTTGCTCAAGCTGGACGTGGACATCCTCTGTCCGGCGGCGCTCGAGAACGCCATCACGCCTGACATCGCCAAGGGTATCAAAGCCAAGATGATCGTCGAGTGCGCGAACGGGCCTACGACCCCGGCGGCTGACAAGATCATCGACTCCAATGGGATTTTCCTGATTCCGGACATCCTCGCCAACTCAGGCGGAGTGATCGTCAGCTACCTGGAATGGGTCCAGAACCTTGACAGGATAAGCTGGCCCGAGTCGGAGGTCAACGCGAAGCTGGAGCAGAAGATCACAGGAGCGTTCAGGGACGTGCACCAGACCTCAGTCAAGCACTCGACCTCCATGAGGACGGGCGCTCTGATGGTCGGGGTTGGACGGGTCGCCGACGCCATTAGGACTCTCGGGATATTCCCCTAGAGCCCTTCCTCAGCCCGTGGAAACCAGCCTTTCGAGTTCGTGGACCAGGGTAGCGCTTCCTATGTAGGCCGGGGAGGTGTCAGCCAGGCTGCTCGGTGCGATCTCAAGGATGCTCCTATGACCGTCGGTGGCGTAGCCCCCCGCCTGCTCGTTGATCAAGGCCATGGGCGCTGTTTCATACAACACCCTGAGCTTGCCCCTGGGCTTCTCGATGAGGGCAGGATAGGCGAAGATCCCACCTCTCGCAAGGACCTGGTTGTAGTCGCCGACGAACGTCCCGCAGTACCTTACCCGCATTCCCCTTGCCTCAAGGGAGTCTACGAACGCCCGAACTGTGGGGATCCAGTCCTTCCTGAACCCACCCACACCGTAGACCTCGGGATTGTCCGGGACCTTGAGGTCGATGCCGAGGAGCTCGAAGGACATCTTCGCCCCATCTCTGACTGCGACGAACCTGTGGACCCCCTTGCCGAAGGTGAGGGTGATGGTCACCATGCCGCCGTAGGTGACGTAGAGGGCCCCCAGGAGGCTCTTCCCAGAGCAGGGGAGCCGCTGCGAGTAGAATCCGAAGATGCTGCCGAGGGGGTTGTTGGTCTCGACGTTGGAGCTGCCGTCCAGAGGGTCCATGGCAATGCTGACCTTCCCCTTCGATTCGACAGGCTCCGCCATCTCTTCCGAGGCGACCTCGGCGGCGGCGCCTGTCGCCGTCAGCGCTTCGACGAACTCGTCATTGGAGAAGACGTCGATTGCCTTCTGCTTCTCCCCCGATGGATTCAGCTCCGAAAGGAGTCCGGACTTGAAGGGGATGCTCTCCCATACGGAGATGCTTGCCTTTGCGATGGCGGACGTTAGCTGGGCTAGGTCCTCCGGGGCGTTGAGCCTAAGGAACTCCTCGAGCTTCAAAGGACTGGTACAGCGCACACCAGGGCTGATTTAGAGATGATGGTGAGGAGCGCCCGACTCGGTGAACCTAGAACCGAATAGCGTTAAATATCGTGGGAGGCCGTTGAGACCGATGAAGCAGGATAGGATGTCCCCGTTCCTTAGGAAGGGGAAGGGGATGCTTCTGGCCTACGACCAGGGCCTGGAACACGGGCCATCGAAGGACTTCGACGACAGGAACATCGACCCGTCGTTCATAATGGAGACCGCTGTCAAGGGGAAGTTCACAGGGGTGGTCTTCCAGAAGGGCACCGCAGAGAGGTTTTATGACGGAAAGGTGCCACTGATCGTAAAAGTCAACGGGAAGACCAGCCTTCCCAGGGGAGAGCCGTTGTCGAGGCAGCTGTGCTCGGTCGAACACGCCCTATCTCTCGGCGCGAAGGGCGTGGGGTATACCATCTATCTCGGGAGCGCGCACGAGAGGATAATGTTCACCGAGTTCGGGCGAATCCAAGAAGAGGCCCATGAGAAAGGAATAGCAGCCATCGCCTGGGTGTACCCAAGAGGGGAGGCGGTGCAGAATGACACCTCCAAGGAGATCGTGGCATATGCGGCACGGACGGGCCTCGAGTTGGGCGCAGACGCGGTCAAGATCAAGTACACGGGAGACAGTTCGTCTTTCTCCTGGGCGGTCAAGTCTGCGGCGGGCGTCAGAGTCTTCATGTCGGGTGGACCGAAGGCCTCCACTGATGAGGAATTCCTAGAACAGGTGCAGGGCGTGATGGATGCGGGGGGCACCGGCCTCGCCGTGGGGAGGAACGTTTGGCAGAACATGGACCCCCTGAGGATGTCAGAGAAGCTCCGAAGGGTCATCTTTCAAGAGACGTAGTCGAAGATTCGCCCCTGCGTCGAGTCGGCCCTTCAGGGGACCAGGAGAAGAAGACGGGACGCCTAGGTCGCCGTTGACCTTGTTGAGACTGGAGACGAGGTTCCCTGGAGACCCCGAACATGACTCTGGATTTTCAGGCTAGGCGTTTAGGACTTTTCGGGATGGCCTAGTTGTACGCGTCTTCGCCGTGCTCAGATTGGTCGAGGCCGAGCTCTTCCTCTTCGGAGCTGACTCTGAGCGGCGTGACAAGACCTATCGCCTTCAGGAGAAGGTACGACCCGACGAATGCAAAAGCGCTGACGATGACAATTGCGAATCCTTCCAGGAGCAACTGGTTTCCGTTTCCGAAGAGGGCGCCGTTGGGGCCCCCGGGATTGATTAGCGTGGAGGCGAAGATTCCGGTGGCGATTACACCCCACATGCTCCCTGCCCCGTGGCATGCGAATACGTCGAGGGAGTCGTCGAATATCATCCTGCTCGACCTCCAGTTCGCTATGGAGTTCGAGATGACGCCGACGACGAGGCCGATGAACATCGCGGGCCCAGCCCCGACGTACCCGGCCGCGGGGGTGATTGCCACCAGGCCTGCGACCGCACCAATAGAGATTCCGACGGCCGAGGGCTTGCCCTTGCGCCACCAGTCGACCAGCATCCAGCTCACGGCGCCCGCTGCGGCCGCGAGGTTCGTGTTCACCAGCGCCTGGACTGCGATCTCGTTGGCCGCGAGGGCGCTCCCCCCGTTGAACCCGAACCACCCGAACCAGAGGATGGCTGCGCCAAGGATCACGTAGGGAATGTTGTTGGGCCGGACTTCATCCGACTTTTGAATCCCCTGGCGCCTCCCAACGACCACGGCCGCTGCCAGGGCCGAAACGCCCGCGGAAATGTGGACTACGAGCCCCCCTGCGAAGTCGATGACCCCCATGTTCCTGAGCCAGCCCCCGTCTCCCCAGACCCAGTGGGCGATGGGCGCGTAGATGAAGGTGGCCCAGAGCACGGTGAACAGGAGGAGGGCCTTGAAACGGACCCTTTCAGCGAATGCGCCTATGATCAGCGCTGGGGTGATGGCCGCGAACTTGAGTTGGAATGCGAAGTAGAGCAGTTCAGGAATCCCGTTTGAGTATGACGGGTTGGGAGCCGCCCCGACGTTGTTCAGGCCGACCTTGGAGAGGTCCCCCACGATCCCGTTCACGGACGGGGCGAAGGCCAGGCTGTAGCCCCAGAGGGCCCACACGAGGCTGACGACTGCGAAGATGGTGAGGGTCTGCACTATGGTCGAGATGAGATTCTTCCGACGCACCAGTCCTCCGTAGAAGAAGCCGACGGCGGGGGTCATTATCATCACGAGGGCGGTGGCGGCGAGGACCCATGCTATGGCCCCTGAATCGTAGGAGTAGAGGACCAAGTGCCAGCGGCGCCCCAAACGTGTTATTTATCTTGCGAGGGTTGAGGAAGGAACCAGTGTTCAATAACCAAAGACTTTGGTTCTAGATATTCAGTACCCAGTGCTTCCGAGTTTACGGAAGGTCTCCCTTTCGGGCGTCTCTGTTCTGGTTGAGACCACTCCTGGGTAAGCATCCTTGAGATTCATCCCCATATAAATTGTATGCCAAGTGGGCACTGCCCTAGGACGCTCTCTGTTTGCTCTCAGCGCACACGGACCACTGCGGGTATTTGCAGAGGGAGGCAGGTCAACGAGGCGGAGGGTTGGAACCTGGCTGAGGACGCAGCCTCGGAATACCTCAATTTCGGCTTCATTTGTCAACGAGGGCTCGATTTGTCCTACTCTGGAGATAGCCCGGCTAGGATTCGCATCTGTTTAGGGGCTTTTACGAACCAAATTCTGTTATCCATATCAAGCGTGCGTTAGGCTTACGCCTTTGGTGTTGAGTGGGAATCAGAGTGCAGAAGAGGGGTTCTGTAGAGCATCCTTCAACAATACTGCGCCCTTCTGATTCTGTCCTCGCGTTTCGCCAAAGTAGTAAGTGGGTAGACAAGTCCTTGCATGTCCACCCTGGAGACCCTGTCTGGTAGCTCCAGCAAGACCTCACGTAACGGAGAATCTGCCGCGCATTTGTCGGCCACCCTCTTCAACCCGCTGATTTCGACATCTTTCGCGTTGAGGCTTTCCCAGAAAGTATCATAGAAGTAATCCCTCAGAGCCGCCATTGTACCCTCATCAATGATGGGTGTTGGCTTGATTGGCTTGCCTCTTTGAGACACGCCCTCTTCTTCGGCGATTGGGCTGATAAGTTTGACTCCGTTTATGGGTTTGTACCGAGAATAGGTGTGTCCCGGCCAGGATTTAGACCGAAAATCGGTGCAAACCGCTAGTGCAGCTTGGTCTTGAACCGGTTTGCAGTGCGGTCGCCAGCTCTCGCGCCTAGCTACGTTCAAATCTGTAAACCAGCTTGCGATAAAAGTGCCGCGGGTCGGATTTGAGCTTTAATTTGCCGGCAAATCGTGCGGAAGTTTTTCTCGGGCGAGCAACCATGTTCTCCTAGAGGGGAACAAGCCAGCTTCGGATGCTGTGCCAGCTGAGCATCAACCCGAACG
>JAPCJI010000022.1 GCA_027887005.1 Nitrososphaerota archaeon | reverse complement strand
GGCCTGCCTCCTTCCAGCCCCCAGGGACGGTGCTTCTCTCTGTCCGCGAGGATTGTGAAGGTGGTCCTCGAGCCGAGGGTTCTGAACGAGCGTACGATGCCGTTGCCCCCTCTGCGCTCTCCGGCGCCTGAGCTCCCCTCCCTGAATCCGTACTTCGTTATCATCATGGGGAGGGAGCGCTCGATCTCTTCGACGGGTGTGTTCATGGTGTTCGTCATGTTGCATTGGATCCCGTCCACCCCGTCCATCGATTTCCGTCCCCCCAGGCCGACTCCGATCGTTTCGTAGAACGCCCAGGAGGAGCGACCCTTCCCCCCGCCGATCATCACGTTGTTCATGGAGCCCCCAGATGCGGCCGGGACCCTCTCCGGAGCGGCCCTGGCAAGCGCCCTGAAGACCAGGTCGGCGTTCCTCTGGCTCGTCTCCACGTTCCCTCCTCCGACTGGGTGCGGATATGTGGGGTTGAGTAGGCACCCGACGGGGGCCTTGACTTCCACCGGTGCGAACGCCCCGTGGTTGGCAGGGATGTCGTCTCCCGTGAGGCTGCGGAGCACGAAGTATGCTCCCGAAATCGTCACGCCGAAGACTGCGTTGAGGGGGTAGTCCACCTCCTTGGCGGTTCCCGCGTAGTCGACCTCGACGCCCCCGCCGGAGACTCGCACTGCTGCCTTGAGTTCAAGTTCATCCCCGTCGGGGCCCTCAAGGACGTCAGATGCCCGATAGGTCCCTGGCCTTAGCTTCGAAAGTCGTTTCCTCATGAGGAATTCAGAGTACTCGAATGACCTGGAGGCCGCCTCGCGGAAGGCTTCCAGGCCGTACTTCGAGATGAGTTCGACCACTCGCCGTTCTCCGGTGACGTTGGCCGCCACCTGGGCCCTCAGGTCACCCCGCCGTTCCGCGGGCGTTCTGGAGGCCGAGGCGAAGCCCTCGACCGCCTTCGCAAGGATGCGTCTCCTTTTCACCAGATACGCGGGCTCGAGGACGAACCCTTCGTCAAACAGAGTGGCGGAATCGATTGAGATGCTGCCGGGCACCCTCCCGCCCACGTCCGAGTGGTGGGCCTTGTTGATTGCGAAAGCAACGAGTTCTCCCCTGTGGTGGACTGGGGCGACCGTCGTGACGTCGTTCAGGTGAGTCCCGGTCACGTAGGGGTCGTTCGCGAAGACCATCGAACCTTCTTCGAGGGGGATTCCTTCCTTCTTGCAGCAGTCGATCATGTTCCTGAGTCCCCAGGGGAGAGAGCCCAGGTGGACGGGGATGTGCTCGGCCTGGGCGAGTAGCCTTCCCGCCGGGTCGAAGATGGCAGCGGAGTGGTCCATGCGTTCTTTGATATTGGGCGAGTAGGCAGCGTTCCGCATCGCGAGCCCCATTTCTTCGCTCGCGTAGAGCAGAGAGTTCCTGATCAGATGGAGTGTGACAGAATCTTCCCTCATCTGCTCAGCCTCGTGCCGTACTCCTCGACCTTCCATTTCCAGTGAGGGTTGACCACTAGCGTCGAATCGTACTCCTCTATGATAGATGGCCCCGGGCCGGCATCGCCGGGCCGGAGGGCCTCCCGCCTGAAGACATCGACGCTCCTGACCGTGCCGCCGACCCATGCTCGTCGCCTGTCTGGCTCTTCCCTTCCTGCTGATCCGGAGGAGGTCAACCTCCCCGGGCTTGATTTCGCAACTGTGGCCCTGACCTTCGCGCTCACCACTTCGAGGATGTCTGAAGATGAATATCCGTACAGGGCTCGATGTCGGGCGTCGAAGGCCTTCCTAAGAGCCGCCACGCCCTGGTACTCTAGGAGTAGCTCGTGGGACTGGCCTCGGTATCTCGCTTCGACGTATCGCTTCGTGGTGAAACTGCGGAAGCCCTCCAGCCCCATCTCCCTTGCGGAGGTGGCGTCCAGTTCTCTGAAGATCCTGGTGAGTTCCCCGGACGGCCCGGTCGCGGGCTCGGTGAAAGTCCTCGTCAGATCTCCTGCGACGAGCCCGTAGGCAGAGAAGATACCGGCGTGGACTGGGATTACTAGTTCGGAGACGGACAGGTCCTCCGCAAGGTCGCAGATGTGGAGGGGTCCGGCTCCCCCGAATGCGAACATGGTGAAGTCTCTCGGGTCCCTTCCCCGTTCTACCGAAACGATGGATATCGCCCTCGCCATGCTGTTGTTGACGAGCCGCAGGATCCCTGTAGCAGCTTCAGATTCGCTCATTCCCAGTCGCCTCGAGAGCCTTCGGATGGAACGGGTCGCGAGGTCTCGTCGAACTGGCATCTCCCCGCCGAGGAGGTACCGTGGGTTGAGCCGACCGAGGACCATGTTCGCGTCTGTCACGGTGGGTTCGGTGCCGCCCCTGGCGTAACAGGCGGGGCCGGGGTCTGCGCCTGCGCTCCGGGGGCCTGCTTGAAGTTCACCGCCCTCGTCCAGCCAGGCCACGGTGCCGCCCCCTGCGCTCACCTCTGCGAGGTCGATGAAAGATCCCCTCACTGGGTAGCCGCTGCCCCTGATCGACCTGCCGCTGTGCGTCCTTCCGGCGGCTTCGAATTCGCTTGTCAGCTCGGGTTCTCCCCCGACCACAGTGCCTGCCTTGGCTGTGGTCCCGCCCATGTCGAAGGTCAGGACTCGCTGGAGGTGCAGCTGCCTGGCTAGCACGGTCGAGGCCACGACTCCGGCCGCGGGGCCCGACTCGATTGAGGTGACGGGGCGGCTGGAGGCGAAGGAGACAGTGCTCGCCCCGCCGTCGGAGTTCATGACGTAAACCGGGGCCCGGACGCCGATCTTTGATAGGGCGTTCTGAAGCCTCGAGAGATAGCCCGTCATCAGGGGTGCGAGCGCCGCGTTGACGGCAGTCGTGCTAGTCCTTTCGTATTCTCTGTACTGTCTGTCTACATCGCTCGAGAGGCTGATGTGTCCACTGAATCCCTTGCGCATCAGGATGTCTTTCATCTCCAGCTCGTGCTCGGGGTCGAGGTAAGAGTTCAGGAAACATATGGCGACCGATTCGAACCCCAGTCTTGTGATGCTCGCGGCAACGGACCTAGCCTGAGTGCGGTCCAATGGTTGTAGGACCGAACCGTGGGCGTCCATCCTGCACCTGACGGTGAACCTGTCCCGTCTTTCGACCAGGGGGGTGGGGCGCCGCGTCTGTAGGTCGTACAACTCCGGGCGCCGCTGCCTCCCGATTTCGAGGACGTCCCTGAAGCCCTCGTTGGTGATGAGGGCCGTCCTGGCGAGATCAGAACGAGTCAGCAGGGCGTTGGTGGCGAGCGTGGTGGCATGGGATATCAGAGAGGCCTTGCGGGCTTTATCTCCGAGACGGCGCATGGCCAGCACCACCGCCTCAATCGGGTCGTCCGAGGTGGGGACCTTCAGGACAGAAAGGGATGAGGAATCGGAAATGATTAGGTCGGTAAATGTCCCTCCTACATCGACCCCGATGGCGAGCTGCCTCTTCATCTCCGGCAAGGCCAATGGTGCGGAGCCCCATCCTTTCTGTTTATACTGAATGCCCTTGGCTGGCTGACGGGCGGATTGTTCAGCGAGTACAGAGGGATACCCTGGCAGGCAAGGCTACTCATCTATCTTAGCTTCATTCCGAACATCGCCATAGGTTTCATTTACACGGATCTGTCGTTCTTCCTGCCGAATATCCAGGGTCTTGCCCCTACCACGGCGGGACTCATCATAACAGTCATGGGATTGACACTGGTGGGTGAGAGCATCCCCCTCGGAGTCGTTGCGGATAGGTACGGGAGGAGGAAGATGCTCGTCATCGGAAACCTTTGTGCGAGTCTGAGCCTCGTAGGCTTCGCTCTGACGACGAACCTCGCTCTGCTCCTAATCGTCGCGATACTTGAAGGGACTGGCGAGGCTGCGTATGCAGTATCGGTAGGAGCCCTTCTGGCCGAGAAGGCCGGAGACCAGAAACGTACTGCGGCGTTCTCGTTGTTGGCGTTTCTGGGCTGGATTGCAGGCGCACTCGGTGGATTCGTCATCTCTTCGGTGGTGGCGTTCCAGAGCGTTGGGCTGGATACAAAACAGGCTCACATCGTCCTCTATGTGGCCATAGGTCTGCTCAATCTATCGATTACGCCGTTGATATTCAGAATTAAGGAGAGCGCTGTAGGCGCGAAAAGGAAGGAGATACTACCTCGGAAGTCTGGCCGCGTACTGAAACGATTCATCACTTACAGCGTACTCATAGCAGTCGGAGCAGGTCTCTTTGTCCCTCTGATGGCCTACTGGTTCTCCAAGGCCTATGGCGTGTCCGACGCGGTGAGCGGCCCTGTTCTCGGCCTCACTAGTCTACTGACAGCCGGAGTTGTATTCTTGTCGCCAAGGTTGGCACGGAGGCTGGGGCTCGTCAAGGCCACGGTGCTGACTCAGGGGAGTTCGACGGTGTTCATGGTCTTGATACCATCGTCACCCACGTTCTCTATCGCGGCTTCGCTCTATCTGGTAAGGGTCTTCTTGATGAACCTCTCCAATCCCCTCACCCAGTCGCTCATCATGGGCCTGGTCTCGCCAGATGAGAGGGGGATGGCCTCGGGAATAACCGCGTCGCTATGGAGGCTGCCGAATTCGTTGTCACTCTACGTTGGTTACTTCTTGATAGACAGAGGCTTCCTCGCCCTGCCGTTCTATATCGCAACCGTGCTCTACGTGGTCGGCATCAGCCTGTACTGGTTCCTGTTCAAGGACGCGAGGCTTCCCGAAGAAGGACCTGGGCCTCCTCAGGCCTTGGCCCAGTCGTCGAGCCTCGACGAATCCGAAGAGATGCGCTGAAGGTCTGCCACTCGGACGCCGACCAGTCTCACTGGCCTGCCTTCCGTTTCGAATTCGTCGAGAAGGGCCTCGACCGTCTCCTGAAGCGCCTCCTCGCTCTCGGTGTGGCTGACGAGGGTCTTCTCCCGGGTGTGGGTCTCGAAGCCCCTGAACCTGATCTTGATACTTCCGACTCTGTAGGCGAGCTTCGACGACCGCACCCGCCTCATGAGCTCCGAGACGGCGTCAGCCGCCTCTCTTCTCACCTCTCGGAAGTCCTTGACGTCCTCCTTGAAAGTCCTCTCCACGCTGAGCGATTTCGGCATCTCCTGCTGCCTGACCTCCACGTTCTCCTGGCCGTGCACCACTCCCCAGAGCCAGACGCCGTTCTTACCGAACCAAGTGAGGAGTTGTTTGCCGCCGAGGGCTTGAATCTGGCCTACGGTTTCAATCCCTTTCTCTTTTAGGAATTCGCGGGTCTTCGGACCTATGCCGGGAACGACGCCCGCGGGCAGAGGGGCGAGGAACCCAGGGACGTCGTCGAAGGGGACGACCGTCAATCCGTCAGGCTTGTTCCTGTCGGACGCAATCTTCGCGGCGGATTTGTTTGGGGCGACTCCGACGGAGCAGGTGAGTCCGTGCTTCTCCTTCACCGATTTCTTGACTTCAAGTGCGACGGTCTTCGCTGATTCTCCGTCTCTTCCTCTGCTGGAGACGTCGAGGAACGCTTCGTCGATGCTGGCCTGCTCGAACCTGTCCGCGGAGCTCTTGAGAGTCGCCATGACCTCCTCCGAAACCCGTTCGTAGAGCCCCCAGTTCGGGCGCATGTAGACCGCGTCCCGGCAGAGTCTGTAGGCCTGAGATATCGGCATCCCGGACCGGAGGCCGAACTTCCTCGCCTCGTAGGAGCAGGCTACGACGACCCCCCTGCCCTTTCCTCCTTCCGGGTCTGCGCCCACTACCACCGGCAAGCCCTTCAGCTTCGGGTTCTCCCTCACCTCGGCAGAGACGTAGAAGGCGTCCAGGTCGACGTGGAGGATTGCCCTGCGCTCGGTCTCCATGGGCTACCTATGACCCGAAGAGCGTCTGTTGATGGTTCCCCTGCGCCTTCCAATCAAGTTCCATCAGTCCGAGGAGCCTGCGGAATTCGTTTGACGACTCGGGGCTGAATCCAGCGAAGTGGTTGTTGAAGAAGATGTAGCCCGACTCGAACTTGCCTGAGGTGTCCTGGACGACCGAGGCCCAGCGCTTCATGTCCTCGGAGCGGTCCTTCTGAATGCCGGTGAACTCGGTCAGCTCTCTGTCCCCCACCATCCGCATGTAGATGAAATCCGCAGTCACTTCCGGCGGCGTCTCGAGGTACTGGTTGAGGGACCAGACCATGGCGATGTTGTTCTTCCGGAGAAGGGCATACACCTCAGGGGTGAACCAGGACTTGTGCCTGAATTCGATCGCGTGCTTGAACTCGGGGCTCAGGAGAGAGATGAAGCTCTTCATGGTGTCCATGTGGGTGGTCAGCTTGATGGACGGAGGGAGCTGGATGGCGATTGGACCGAGTTTCTCCTTGAGCTTGCTTACCATGCTGTAGAAGTAGACCAGCGTCGATTCTGAGGCCTCCAGCTTGTTGTCATGGGTTATCTTCTTGGGAAGCTTGGGGGAAAAGAGGAATCCCTCCGGAGTGTTGCTCTTCCATTGGTTGATCATGAACTGGTTCGGTATTCGGTAGAAGCTGGAGTCTATCTCGACGCAGTTGAAGGTCTTGGAATAGAATCCCAGGTAGTCCTTGGGGGCAAGGTCCTTGGGGTAGAAGATGCCCTGCCAGTCCTTGTAAGACCAACCACTGCACCCTATCCTCAGCTTGTCGAGCTCCACCACGAGGGAATCCACCTTGGAGAATCTTAAGGATTGTCGAAGGACGCCGTAAAGTGATTAGGAACTTGAAATATGATAGGCGACGACCACCGGGAAGCGAGGCAGAATGAGCAGGGCGGAATGGCACGGCCTGACGACGGCCCACCTCAAGAGGCTAGTCAAGATGGTTGCCGCTGGGATAGCTATCTTCATCGCCCTTCTCCTCGCGCTGCAGGCGGCGCTGGTCTACGCCGGAGCTGCGCCGGACTCTTCGGTCTACTGGTTCTATCCGATAATGGCTGTCCTAGGAGCCCTCTTCGGATTCGAAAGATGGTGGGCGACGGAGCAGGGCGGGAACAATCCGTTTCACGACAAGTGAGCGGGGAGGAGACGCGCCTCTCATGGTGCTCTCATAATTGAGAATCCTCTCAATCTTTATATCCGTGAGAGCGTTCGAGACCCAAAGTAGGGAAAGTTTTGTCAGAGGCCAATCCAGACATCAGACAGCAGGTAGAGGCCAACCGGGGGGCTCTGAAGAAGCTGCAGCTCCTCATACCGGGCCTAAGAGGCTACAGGAGCAAAGAGGACATCAGGGTCTCGGACGAGCTACTTAGGAACCAAGTCGCAGACAGGCTCGACCGGGTCAAGACGAACCTGGAGGGGCTAAGGAAGCAGGTGGCCGCGACCAACGACCTCACGAACCTCACAGGCGTCGGGTCTCTTATCTCGCAGGTGCAGGGGTTCAGCGGAGAAGTGAGGCATGCGGCCCAGGGGTACGCCGGCTGGGTGGCGCCAATCACGGTTAACGAAGACAAGCTCAACAAGCTTTACGATTACGATTATTCCTTCGTGAGCTCGGTATTCCAGCTGGAAGAGTCCACTTCCTCCGAGGGCCTGACCTACGACAGCTCGGCCCCGAACTCCATCCAGACCTCCCTCGGCCAGATCGCGAGGGCGGTGTCTGACCTGAAGCAGAAGTGGTCCATGAGGATTGAAATGGTGGAGGGCATAGCCCTCAAGTAGTGATTTAGGATTGTTTGGAAAGAAACCTGACGCGGTGCCTGTTACGGGGGGCAGTGTTTTCGGCTCGACTACCATAGCCTGGGATGACCAGTTCAAGCAGGGGAGCGTCCTCTGGAAGGTGCCGAGGAACATCCGCCTCAACGACAACATTGTGGTGAGGGAGGACGAGATTGCGGTCTTCTACAGGGACGGAAAGGTTCTCACCTACTTCGACCAGCCGAACAGGTATGCGCTGACGGACATCAACGCGCCGGTGGTGGGGAAGCTGCTGAAGTTCTTCACCGGAGTGGTGCAGGAGGCAGAGGTCTTCTACCTCCCGAAGCGATACCTGGACGGTAAGTTCGGGAGCGCCCAGCCATATCAATTCACCGACCCTACCTTCGGAATCGTGAACCTGCGGGTCTTTGGAGAGTACAGGTGGAAGATCTCGTCCCCGGAGCTCTTCATCAACCAGTTCGTAGGAACTTTCAACGCGGACACGTCGGACGACGTCGACGGAAGGGTCAAGGACCAGGTCGTAATCCTCGTCTACAACGCAGTCGGGAAGATGAAGGCCCAGGGGCTCAAGGTGACGGACCTTGCGGCGAACCTGACGAACATCGAGCAGGAGATCCTGGCGGCCGCCCCCGACCACCTGGGACAGTACGGAATCGAGATCAACAAGATTTCAGGCCTGACGATCAGCCTCCCAGACGAGGTCCAGAAGGCGATAGACACAAGGTCGCAGATGTCAGTGCTGGGAGTCAACTATATGCAATATCAGACCGGCCAGGCGATCGACGATGCAGCGAAGAATCCATCTGGGGGCGCAGGCGTCTTTGCAGGACTCGGGGCAGGCATCGGCGCTGGTTCGGCCATAGGGGGACAGATGGCCCAGGGGATGACCCAGGGCCAGACGAAGAGCTGCCCGAGCTGCGGGACGCTCATGCCTCTCAACACGAAGTTCTGCCCGAACTGCGGTGCGACTCAGGTCCAACCACAGGGCAGCGCGCCAGGCGGGACGAAGCCAAAGTTCTGTCCGAACTGCGGGACCGCCGTCGGTGAAAGCACGAAGTTCTGCCCAAGCTGCGGACAGCAGCTGTAGGAGGTACGCCGGATGTTCTGCCCGAAGTGCGGCACGCAGCTTCCAGACGAGGCGGGATTCTGCTTCAAGTGCGGGGCGAAGGTTTCTCTGGCTTCCGGGCAGCAGGCTTCTGCCACTAGCAAGGAACAGGTGCTGGCGCCTTCGGGGGCGACCGCCCTGAAGTGCCCGAGCTGCGGGGCCCCCATAACCCCGAAGTTCGGAGAGATGATTATCACCTGCGCCTATTGCGGGAGCAGCGTGACCCTCGGCAACGAGGGATGGAAGAGCATCAACAAGCACACGATGCTTCCGGTGAAGTTAACGAGCCAGGATGACGTCCTGAAGATAATCCACGGGCAGATGGACCGGGGCCTCTTCCACAGGCACCTTATGGAAGAGTCTCAGCTTGAAGAGATGAACCTGGCCCTGGTACCCTACTGGCTGATGCCAGTTTCAGCGAGGACGTCGCTCGTAGCCAACGACATGGCGGCTGAGGCAGGGAGCATAGCAACGACTGCGGCCCTCGCGGGCATCATGGGTGCGGCCATGAGCGGAGGTAGGCGAGGAGGCGGTGGCCTGATGGGAGGGGTCCTCCTAGGGACGATGATGGGAGGCGGAGGAATCGGGGGAGGCCAGGGGGCGAGGCGGGCCTACGAGATGGACAACGACTACAACTTTCCAGTGGTAGCTCTGAAGGCGCTGACTGAGTATCAGCCGAAGGATTACCAGTTCAACCTGGCCGACAGGGCGATCTTCGACGAGACGAAGATGAAGGGGATGAAGGTTCTCAACGGCGACCTAGGGGAGGACACTGCGAAGTACCAGGCGAAGACCATGGTCGACCAGGTGCAGTCGGAGAAGGCCCATCAGGCTCACCATATGATCCAGCAACTCTCGACGGAGTCCGACGTGGGGGACGGGGAGCTGCTCCATGCGCCGGTTTGGTTCGCGAGATACGACCACAAGGGGACGAAGATTGTGCTGGTGGTGGACGGCAATTCGGGCGGTATTATCAACAGCCTAGGCCTCTGAGTCCTTCTTCCGTTCTCCTCCCAACCCAAAATAAGGCGGCCTATCGATGCGCTGACCATGGCTACAAGAAAGCAAGGCGTCCCTCTGACCATACCTGTCGATGTCTGGCAACCACTGATGGAGGTGAGGGCCCAGCTGGACTCTCTATGCCCTGGCGCGCCTACCCCCATTGAAGAGATGCTTCGGGAGGTCGTCAACCACTACAAGCACTGCCCCAAAGCGATGGAGGAGGGTGACGACTTCTGCAAGCGGGCGCAGGCATGGAAGAAATCCGCCTAGGCAGAGTCATATAGTCGCTGACGCGTCTGAGGGAAGAGATGCCCTCGGTGGACGTGGGAAGCGCCAGCCTGTACTATGAGGAGAAGGGGAGCGGAGACCCCGTAGTCTTCGTCCACGGGATACCGACGGACTACCGAGCCTGGACCGCCCAGGCAGATCCCTTGTCGAAGAGGTTCAGAGTGTTTTCACTGAGCAGGAGGTACGCCGCGCCCAACAAGAGGGAGGGGGACGTCACCGATTCGACCGTTGGGAACAACGCAGTGGACCTGAAGGGTTTCATTGAGAAGTTGGGTATCGCGCCGGCAAACGTAGTCGGCCATTCCTATGGCGGTTTCATTTCAGCGTACCTGGCGGCAGACCACCCGGACCTGGTGAAGTCGCTGGTTCTGGTCGAGCCCGCCGTTTCGACTCTTCTCGTCGCGAACCAGAAGAGTTCCGCGCAGCTGCTTTCGCTTCTCTTGAGATCCCCCTCTGTAGCCCTAGCTGCCAGGAGGTTTCAGAGCGGCAG
>JAPCJI010000021.1 GCA_027887005.1 Nitrososphaerota archaeon | reverse complement strand
TGTCTTGACCAGGGCGGAGAACGCCCAGGAGGTGAGGGCCCAGCACTTCGTCGGCTGGGTCGCGACCACGTCCGCCGACCGAGGCTGCTCGTCGATAAGCGACATCTCCCCGAAGAACTGGCCCTTGGATAGGGTCGCGAGAACCTTTCCCCCCTTCTTCACTTCGGCCTTGCCCTCCGTGATAAGAAAGAAGCCAACACCCATGGTACCTTCGTTCACGATGGCGTCTCCGGGCTTGTAGGAAAGTTCCTTCCCCTGGGAGACGAGCGCCTTCCTGTTCTTTTCGTCGAGGCTTCCGAAGAAGGGGACGGAGCCGATCATCGAGATGACGTCGGGGCCTGCCATTCAACCCGCGAGAGGCAGTTGCTAATTTAAACCCACCGAGTCCGATTTGCAGGGATTCTTCCCAGATGCCGGCTCAACCTTAAAGTGGGGAGGGGCTTGTGACTTCTTCGAGGATCATGGAGAGCCAGGGGGAAAGGCGGCTGGGTGCCATCATGTTCACCGACGTGGTGGGATACTCCGCCATGGCTTCGAGGGACGAGAAGAGGGCGCTGCAGCTTGTGGGGGAGCACTCCGGTCTCTTGCAGCCTTTGTTCTCCAGGCACAACGGGCGGGTCGTGAAGTCTACCGGCGACGGATTCCTGGTGGAGTTCGCTAGCGCGGTGGAGGCAGTGACCTGCGCCGTCGACTGCCAGAACGAGATGGGGAAGTTCAACGCGGGAAGGAAGCCCGAGGAGAGGGTGGTAATCAGAGTGGGAATCCACGTGGGGGACATAGTTCATTCGGGCGGGGACGTGCTCGGAGACGCGGTCAACGTCGCGGCCCGGGTGCAGCCCCTGGCCGAGCCCGGAGGAGTCTGTCTGACCCGCCAGGTGGTGGACCAGGTGGAGAGGAAGGTTCCCTTCAGGATATCAATGATGGGCTCTCGCGAGCTTAAGAACATCGGGTACCCCGTCGAGGTGTACAAGGTGATGATGGCCTCGGAATCGTCCACCGGTGACAGCCAGAAGCTCGACCCCCACAGAATCGCAATCCTTCCCTTCACCAACATGAGCGCCGACCCCAACGACAGGTACTTCGCCGACGGCATGACCGAGGAGCTGATCTCCACCGTCTCCAGAATCGGAGAGCTCAGCGTGATCTCGAGGACCTCGGTGATGAGATACAAGGACACCACAGTCTCCATAGGGGAGATTGGGAGGGAGCTCTCCGCAGGCACCGTGCTGGAGGGGAGCGTCAGGAAGGCAGGGAACCGGGTCAGGATTACGACCCAGCTGATCGATGCGGGGAATGACAAGCACCTTTGGGCCCAGAGCTACGACCGCGACCTGACTGACGTCTTTGAGATTCAGGGGGACATCGCGGGTCAGGTCGCAGAAGCACTCAAGGTACAGCTCGTGTCAAAGGAGAAAGAGAGCATCGAGAGGCGCAGGACAGTCAACCCCGACGCCTACACCTTGTACCTGAAGGGGCGCTTCTATTGGAACGAGCGGACCGAGGAGGGTGTCAGGACGGCCTTGAAGTACTTCGGAGACGCGGTCAAGATCGACCCAAACTTCGCAATGGCCTATTCCGGCCTGGCGGACAGCTATTCGGTCCTCGGCGACTACGGGTTCATGCCTCAGGCCGACGCCCTGGTGCTGTCCAAGCATCATGCCCTCCAGGCGCTTGAGCTTGATGACTCGCTCGCGGAAGCACACGCCTCGTTGGGCCTGGCCCTCAGTCAGGAATGGGACTTCAAAGGCTCGGAAGCGCGGTTCAAGCGGGCCCTGGAGCTCAGCCCTAACTTGGCCTATGCCGCGCACTGGTACTCGCTCCTCCTTTTCAGCATGGGCAGGTACGAGGAGGGGTACCTGCTGGAAAGGCGGGCGTTCGACCTGGACCCCTATTCCCGCCCTATGGGTGGGACGGTAGCCCTCTACCTTGCCCTCAGAGGTGAGCGCCGCGAGGCAATCGATGTCCTCGACAAGCTGATCAGGACGAATCCTGGGTACGCCCTAAGCTACTATTGGAGGAGCTACGTCTACGTCTGTGAGCTGAACTATCCCCAGGCAATCGAAGATGCCAAGAAGGCGGTGGAACTGGAGGAAAACGGCGCCACGAAGCTCAATCTCGCCTGGACTCTGGCTGCATCTGGGGACATGGATGCTGCAAGCAAGATGCTCGATGAACTGCTAGCGGGGCCCGAGGGGGGAAACGTGAGACCTGCGGACGTCGGTTCTGTGATGCTGCTGGCTGGTCGGTTGGACGAGGGGTTTGCGTGGATGAAGAAAGGCATCGGGCAACGCGATCCGAAGCTGTTCGGCTTCGGCATAGCACCCCAGGAGAGGGTGTTCCTCAAGGACCCGAGGTGGAAAGAGATCGCGGATGCGGTCAGAGCTCTTGGCGCCGCGACCTGGCCCGTTCCCTCTGAAGCGGCCTGACCAGGATTTTCCGCGGTTTAGGACCCAGGGCCAGGACAGTCTTCTCGTAGTCGGACCACTTCACACCCAGCTTCTGGGCGACCATCATCTCTATCATCGTTGCGAAGTCGTGTTCGTCCCTGTAGGGAGCCCTCGGGTCGTTTCCTGGCTCGGCGTCGATGGCATGGATGCTTCTTCGTCTTTCAGCCTCGAAGTTCACGTCGAATGCGACCACCTCGTTGTCGGAGATGCCGTTCTTCTTGCAGAGCTCGTACTCGATCATCTCGTGCAGCGCGACGAGGAAGACGTATCTCTGGTCCTTCATCTTGCTGACCCTGATCTCCGCGGGTTTCCCGGGTATCCAGTCCCCGATGGTCTCGTACCTCTGCTTCCTGTGAGGGACCTGCGAAATCACGAACTCGACCTTGCGCTCTTTCTTGGAGACCAGGCCCTTGGGGCGGAGGGCCATGTGGGGGAGGCTGGCGGGCCTCCGGCCTAGGTGGGCCGAACCGCGGCGGGGAGAGAGGGAAGACAAGGGTTCTCTGGCAAAAGGCCGCCCGAGGCTCCCTAAGGGATAGACTGTCTAAACACGGCCCCTTTTTGGTGAAGCAATCTTGAGCCGCATGAGAGGGTCCGGGGAGAGGCCGGACAGAGGTCTCGATGGGGAGGTTATATCGGGAGGGACGGGTCTTCTGTTCTCTCATGAGACGGATTGAGGTCGACCAGGCAGCCTGGGATGGGCGAAAAAAGGAGGATGCAGGCCCTCCGGTGCTACGCTCAGGCTCTGGATTGTTTGTAGGTCGACCGAGCCAGCATGATTCCTGCGAAGCCGAGCAGGGCGCTCGTTCCCGAGAAGGACCCCTTTGAGACCCAGGCGATGACAACTAGGTCGCCAAGTACAGCCAGACCCGCCAGTATCATGATCCACTGATGGGCCATCTTCGCGTTCGTCTTGCGCCACATCCAGAGAACAGGTAGATGACCGCGAGGATGATCGCGCCGGCCGAGTAGAAGGTGCCAGGCCCGTAGCCGTTGGCCAACTGGAAGATCCCCACGCAGAGGAATAGGACGATGTTGACTGCGAGCCAGAAGGTGACGTCGTCTGCCAGGGGAATCCACTTCGCCATGGAATCCATCGGGCTCGAAGTGGCGCGGACGGGCTGTAGCAGGGGTGATGACTTATCAGAAGGATTCATTTGCGAGCCCACATGCTCGAGGTCGATATTAAGCCCCTGAAGCAGCCCAAGTCCAGTCGCTGGGCGGCGGGAGGCTCCCCACTAGGAGGACTTCGGCATGTCCTTCTCGTGGACGAGGGCTGCCGAGTTGATGCAGTACCTCAACCCCGTCGGCCTGGGCCCGTCGTCGAAGACGTGGCCGAGGTGGACGCCACAGTTCCCGCAGGAAACTTCGGTCCTTACCATCCCAAAGCTCCGGTCGGCGTCCTCCTTGATGCTGTCCTTGGCGACCGGCTGGAAGAAGCTGGGCCAGCCCGTCCCTGACTCGAACTTGGTGTCCGAACTGAAGAGGGGCGTCCCGCAGACGATGCAGTGGTAGGTCCCCTTGTCGTGGTCATTCCAGTACTTGCCGGTGAAGGCCATCTCGGTTCCCTTGTTGAAGCAGACGTTGACCGACTCCTTGTCGAGCTTCGCTTTCAGCTTCTCCATTTCTTCCTTGTTGAGCATTCAGAGAATTGGCTGGGACGCCGAGTATAAAGTTTGGGCCGGCGTTTCAGACGCGTATGCGACTGAAGGCGGCCGCGGCGAGGACGAACATCACGATGGTTTCGGCCGCCAGCACTCCTAGCTCTATCAGGTTGAAGGGAGTGAATGCCGAGAAGAGGCCCGCCCTGAACAGGTCCGTCGCGTAGGTAAGGGGGTTCAGGATGCTCGCCGTCCGGATGGCGGCCGGAGCGAGGTTGGCGGGGAAGAACACCGTCGAGACGAAGAGGAAGACGAAGAACGCGAAGGTCGAGACTATCTGGAAGGTCTCCGAGGACCGGAGGACCACCGAGATGGCTATGGCGAAGGCGCCGAAGAACATGGTGCCCAGGAAGATAGCCAGGAAGATCATAAGGGCGCCAAAGGGGGAGACCGATAGGCTGACGCCGAGGACTGGGAGGGCGATGAGGAAGACCAAGGAAGAACCGGCCAGTCCGATGAGGAGGGTAGCGAGGATTATGCTGAAAATGTACTGGGCGCGGGTGAACGGGCCCATCAGAATCTGTTCGAACATGCCGTTCTTCCTGTCGTACCAGAGCTGGGTACCAGCGTTGGTCCCCGAGTTAATCACGGTTAGGGTGACCGCTCCCGCCGCGAGGAACTGCGGGTAGGTCAGCTTGACTCCACCTACGTCGAAAGGGGGGATTATTCCCCCAAGGCCGAACCCCTGGACGAAGATGAAGAAGAGAGGGAAGATCAGCTCGAAGAAGACGGTTATCCTGTCCAGGTTCGCTCTCAGGTTCCTGTAGACGAGCCGGGCATAGACGTTCATCTTCCGTTCCCTCCTTCCGTAACCAGAGAGATGAATGCGTCTTCGAGGGTCGCCTCGGCGATGTAGATCGAGGAGACAGTAAGACCTAGGCTCTCAGACGCTTTGTAGATCTCAGGTATGACCACTTCTGGCCGGGACGTGGTTACCCGGTAGCTCCCTGACTCCTCCAGGGAGAGCTTCGAGACTGCACCCAGCGACCTGAGCTTCTCCGCCAGTTCCTCCGAGACCCCTTCGAGGAGCCCGAATTCGACTGCCTTGGTGCTCCCGAACCTGCGCTTCAGGTTCTGCGGGGTGTCGGTCTGAATTATCTTGCCGTGGTTGACGACCGCTATTCTGTTGCAGAGGTACTCTGCCTCTTCGAGAATGTGGGTGGTGAAGAAGATGGTGAGGCCGTCCTTCACTTTCTCCTTGAAGAAGTCCAGCACGTTCCTCCTGACGATGGCGTCGAGGCCCACCGTAGGCTCGTCGAGGAAGAGGAGGTCCATGTCGTGGACGAACTCGCGGGCGACCTGTAGCCTCCTACGTTGTCCGGAGGAGAGGTCCACGCAGGGCGTCTTTCTGAACTCCTCCATGCCGAAGCGCTGGATCAGTTCGTCGATCCTTCGTCTCCTCACAACCTTTGGGACGCCCCAGACGAGGCCGTAGATGTCCATGCTGGTCTCCGTCTTGAGGCCCTGGTCGAAGCTGTCCTGTTGCTGCACTACGCCGATGCGCTCGCGGATCTTCTTTCCCTGGGTCCTGACATCATGGCCTAGGACCGAGGCCTGGCCTGCGGTTGGCTGGAGGAGGGTAGTCAGAATCTTGATGGTCGTGGTCTTGCCCGCGCCGTTCGGCCCGAGAAAGCCGAAGACCTCGCCGCGGCCTGTTTCGAACGATATGTCGTCCACGGCCAGCTTCTCGTCGAAGCGCTTCACCAGGCCATTGACCTCGATGGCCAGCTCGCGGGTCATGGTCAACCGTCTACTCGGTGGTAATTAGACTAAGCGACACTGCGCTAGGTTTACAATGTACATAATTGTACATACGCCGCGATGGAGATCGACCAGATAATCCTCCCGCCCGACCAGCTTCCGAAGAAGTGGTACAACATCGTCCCTGAAATCCCGGGAGGCCTTCCGCCCCCAAAGGAGCCCGGGGACGGAGAGTCGAGGATGGAGGCTCTGAAGAAGCGGTTGGTGGGCGAATGCCTGAAACAGGAGGTGTCTACCTCGAGCTGGATTGACATACCCGACGAGGTCATGGAGCTGTACATCCACGCAGGGCGGCCCAGGCCTCTGTACAGGGCAAAGCGCCTCGAGGCGAAGCTCGGCCTCAAGAAGGTGAGGTTATACTACAAGAGGGAGGACCTGAGCCCGACCGGCTCGCACAAAGTCAACACTGCCATCCCTCAGGCCTACTACGCGGCGAAAGAAGGGAAGAGGATGCTGGTCACAGAGACGGGAGCGGGGCAGTGGGGGACGGCCCTTGCCTACGCGGCTTCGCTTCTTGGGCTTCGCACGGTCGTTTTCTGGGTCAGGGCCGTCTACGACTGGAAACCAGAGAGGAGAACCCTGATGCAGCTGTACGGGGCCAAGGTCTACCCGTCCCCGAGCGACCAGACTGCGTTTGGAAAGAGTCTCCTGGCGAAGGACCCCAAGCACCCTGGCTCACTTGGAATCGCGGTCTCCGAAGGGCTGGAGTACACTGATTTCGGTCCCGACAGAGCCTACTGCCTGGGCTCGGTCCTAAACCACGTCCTGATTCACCAGTCGATCATAGGGCTTGAATCGATCAAGCAGTTCGAGAGCGTCGACGACTCCCCCGACCTGGTCATAGGATGCCTGGGAGGAGGTTCCAACTTCGGAGGGGTCGCGCTCCCGTTCATGGGGGAGGTTCTGCAGAAGAAGAGGGAATGCGAGTTCCTGGCGGCCCAGTCTGAGGCAGCGCCGAACCTCGTCAAGGGGGAGTACAGGTATGACTTCGGGGACACGGCAGGGCATACGCCTCTGCTCATGATGTACACCCTGGGGCATGAGACTTCGATGACCCCGATCAAGTCGGACGGCCTCAGGTACCACGCGGCAGCGCCGATCATCAGCGCCCTGAAGAACAAGGGGTTGATCAGGGCGGTAGCCTATCCGAGCGATGAGATTCTTGTCTTCGATGCCGCGCGGATCTTCCTCGAGACCGAGGGGTGGCTCATCGCCGGGGAGTCGGCCCACGCCGTCAGGGCAGCCATCGATGAGGCGAAGAAGGCAGAGGCAAAGGGAGAGGAGAAGTGCATCCTCATGAACATCAGCGGCCACGGCTTCCTGGACATCGACGCCTACAGGAGCAAGGTCAAACTGGAATAGGCGCTGGGGACAGGGGCGCCTCGGGCGTCGGGATTGCCCGGAAGGCCAAGGCGGCCAGCATCTCTGGTATGGCCCAGAGCAACAGGGCCGCCCCGTATCCTGCAAACAGGGCCTGACCGAGGAACACATCCCCTGAAGGGTTGGGCGAGGTCGTTGAGAGCGCGTAGGCTAGCACCGCCTCGAAGAAGACGACTAGGAGTATCACCCCGCCCGCTATGATTGCGATAATCCTTCCCCACGCGGCATATCTGAAATATCTCACCCCGAAGATTCCCTTGGCGGAGAAGAAGCTCACGATCTCGGTCACCACGAAGCTGACGGCGACGATTGACACCGCGACCCCGAGAAGCAGAAACGTCAGCAGCGCCCCCAGGAATTGTGGAGTAGGCGTCTGGAGGGTCGAGCCTGCAGAGGTCAGGACCAGGGAGGTGGACGGCGAGGCGGGGACAAGGTTCAGGAAGCCGGCACCGAGCCAGAGGACATAGGCAGCCCCGCCGATTGAAGTGATCAGCCCGAAGACGCCGGTCACCTTGAAGAGGGTCGAGCGACCGCCGCGTCCGGCACTGAACCAGGCCAGGCCCACAATGGCCCCAGGCGTCGCGACGGCGAGGGTCGTGAGATAAGAGACCAGGTGACTCAGGGTTGGATTGGCGACTGAACTTGAAGAGCTCGTCGCATAGGTCGCACTGGTGTAGAAGAGGGATAGAGCCAGGGCGACAAAGACCACGGTTTCGCCCGCGTAGCCCCATTTCCCCAGGGACCGGAAGTCCATGGTGAATCATGTGAGGGGTTCGATATTTAACGAATGGGCGACGCTTCGGCATGATTCCTGATGTCTGGATACTTTTAAGAGCCTGCGCGGCGAAACTCGATGCAGGTTGGCGAGGTTCACCACCGCTCAGCAGGGCTGGAAGGAGCAGACCGGGACAGTGATGCTGGTCGAGATTTCGAAGCTTTTCGTAGGGAAGACCAACGTGCGGAAGACCCCAGGGGAAGTCGGGGACCTGGTTGATTCCGTCAAGGAGAAGGGGATTCTGGAGCCAGTCCTCGTCCGGCCGGTTGGCGGCCGCTACGAGCTGATAGTGGGGTCGAGGAGGTTCGAGGCGGCCAAGATTGCCGGGCTGAAGCGGATGCCTGCGGTCGTCAGGCCGATGACGGATGAAGACGCGATAATCGTGTCGCTGGTGGAGAACATCCATCGGAGGGACATCGAGCCTGAAGAGGAATACGATGCGATGACTTCCCTGCGCAAGCTCAACCCGCGCGTCTATGGGACGGTCGAGCAGCTCTCGAAGGCCATCGGCAAGTCGAGGAGGTACATCGAGGACAGAATAAGCGCTGTCGAGGCGGTGCGGAACATAAGGAGGGAGTCGGGTTCAGACATCACTGTGAAGCAGTCACCTCTGGCCCAGGAGAGGAGGGAGGGGGTTCTGCCGGTCAAACACGCTACGTTCCTTCAGAGGGCAGAAGAATCGCCTTCGGTGCAGGATCTTCCGAAGAGAGAGCGGGTATCCAAGATGCGGGAGCTGGCGGAGACCATAGCGCCCCTTCCGGGGCCCGAGGCGGAGAGCGTGGTGAGCCACTTCGTGATGGCACCCCAGAGGCCCGTCGAGGATATCAGGAAAGAGATCTCCTACCTGCATGCGGTCAAGCTAGATCTCCTTCTCGACCCCAGGGTCGCGGACGGGCTGCGCAGGGCCGCAGAGGAGAGGGGGACGACCATGGAAGCGATCGCGTCGCTGGCGATTCATTCCTGGCTGAGGCAGCAGCACTACGCCTGACCTTGGGAATCGCTGTCGGCTATCCGGTTACGAGGTAGGCGAAGTAGTAGAAGACTCCGAAGCCTACGATTATGTTGACGAACCAGAGGCCCCAGGCCGCGATCATCACCCTCCTGAAGTTTTGGACTTTGAGCCTCTCCGGGAACTTGCTCCAGCGCATCCTGAGCACGAGATACACGCCCAGAAAGGCCGTCAGGCTCCCGATTCCGACCATGAAATCGATGAGGTACCAGTGAGGGTTGACCGTCCCGAAGGTCGTGTAATAGCTGGGATAGCCTCCCGTCCCATAGTCCAATCCCGCATTGGTGTAGAACCATCCGAAGAAGTAGTTTGGTATCATCCATACCACAGCTCCCAGACCGGAGAGAATGACCGCCGAGGTCATCAAGTTCTTGTGCCGCCATTCCATCTTTGCACCGTCTTCCTTTCCCTGGGCGAAGGCCTTGTGGGTCTTGATGGCGAAGCGCAGCCCCAGCAGTATGATCGCTAGGGAGACGACCTGAATTCCGAGATTGAGCTCTGCCCCAAATGGGATACTCGCCACGGCCAATCAACCGGGTATCGATGACAAAAAGCTTGAGCTTGAAACAAAGAAGGCGGCGAGCGGGTGCTCGCCACTTTTACAGCTCATGGATAGGGGTTGGATGATGCGACGCTGAAGTACAGGAAGAGGTTGGTGTTCGTAGGCGAGTTGTCGCTGACGACGTTTACGCCGGGGACCAGGACCTGTGCGTTGGGTCCGCCCAGGGTGTTGTAGATGGGGTCGTTCTGGGTGCTGTTGGCGTTGGCGTTAGCGGTAGTGTGAGTCGCCATGGCCTTTGCGATCGCCGAGAACGAGGTCAGGCAGTTGCCTGTCGCGCTGGTCGCGTTCGAGTTGACCAGCTGGTGGCACTGGCCGGTAGCGCCGTCAGGCATGATGTTGGGGTCGAAGACCAAGACGGTGATGACATCCCAGGGGATGCTCGGGCCGCCCGAGTAGTCGACTACATGGTCGTGAGACGGGGTTGGAAGGACGCCTTCAGGGAGCCCTCCGTAGCCCTGGTAGATGCCGATGTGCTGTTCGACTGCTGTGAAGTATGGGGAGTAGATCAGTGTCGGATGGTCGGAGCACGCTGCTGTCGACCCGCCGGCTCCGCACTGGGTGAAGACGAGCTGGTGGTTGAAGGTCGGGTAGCCCTGGCTCGTGGCGCCAAGGGCTGGTACCCCGAAGATCGAGAGCCCTGCATAGGCCGGGACCAGGATGAACACCGGTGCCGCGTTGGCCAACGCGGTGCTGTTGCCTCCACCTACCTCACAGGCCGTCTTCGCTGCGGCTAGGTTGGCTTCGGTCTGGTTTGTGGCGTACTTGGTCAGGGCCGGGGTGCAGGTGTAGTCCTTGGTGTAAGCGAACGTGACAACCTGGTTGTTGTAGAAGCCTGCGCTGGTCATTCCGTTGAGTATCATGGAGACTGCGACTGTGGTGCGCGTCGATGTGGTCGATGTTGTGGGTGTGGTGCTCGTGGTGGAGGTACCGGTCTTTGGCTGATAGAGGTAATAGGCCCCCGCGGCCACGACAAGGACGACCACGACGATTCCAACGAGTACTGTGGTAGAAACTGCGGTTCTGCGTGGAACGTTTTCCATGACTTGCACATCCTCTGAGTTTCGTATTTAGGGAATGACCCAATTCTCACCCAAATCTTTGCTCGACTTGG
>JAPCJI010000020.1 GCA_027887005.1 Nitrososphaerota archaeon | reverse complement strand
TACGACGGCGGGGATGGCGTAGTTCACGAAGGGCGAAGCATAGCCTACCCCGATGTAGACTACGCCGAAGAACACAGATGAGCCGATTGCCGAGCCGACTCCGGCGGTCATGTTGGGAGCACCCCGTCCCCGGAGATAGGCCCTGATTTCGGAGAAGCGGGTGGACAGGAGGACGACCCCGATGATCACCCCGGCTATGGCTATGGTTTGATTGGCGGCGATGACGGTGCCTAGGATTACAATCGATAGGACGGTCGTCACTGCGGGGTAGGTGTATGCGACGGGTGCGACGACCGAGACCACTCCCTTGTGAAAAGCCCGGTAGAGGAAGATGAATGCCACGAAGTTGACCAGGCCTGCCAAGACAAGAGCTATGCCCGAGAAGGTCGGGACGGAGTAGGAGGATGTCAGGAAGGGAAGAAGCGCGAGCAGTACTATGAGCGTCACGACCTGGGAGTAAACCACGGTCTTGTAGTGACCGACCTTCTCCGATTGGTGCCGGGACATGTAGTCCGCCGTCCCCCAGCAGAGGGCGGTCAGGAGACCGAAAACTGCAGAGTAGGCCATGAAGGGGTTCGCTGGCAGCCTTGTTTGGTTCGAGTTTAAGAGCCGTGCTATTGCGGGACGGTCTGTTGAAGGTCGACGCAGAGGTGATGGTCGGGTCCCCTGCGGAGATTCAGGAGCTGTCTATTCGGGCTGAGGAGTATGGGTTCGACGGCCTGTGGGTCAACGAAACCAAGCACGACCCCTTCCTCCAGCTTTCTCTCGCGGCCGTGAACACGAAGAGGATTCAGGTCGGGACTTCGATTGCGCTCGCCTTCACCCGGAGCCCCACCTCCCTGGCGTACACGGCCTGGGACCTCCAGAACCTTTCTGGAGGGAGACTGATTCTGGGGCTTGGAAGCCAGGTGAAGGGACACATCGAGCGGAGGTTTGGGATGAAGTGGGAGAGTCCGGCACCCAAGATGCGGGAGGTGGTTCAGGCCATGAGGGCGGTCTGGGAAAGCTGGCAGACGGGAGCGAAGCTGGACTTCCAGGGGAGGTTCTTCAAGCTGGACCTGATGACGCCCTTCTTCAGTCCGGGACCCCTAGAGCAGCCCAGGATACCCGTCTATTTGGCAGGGGTCAACGAGGGGATGTGCAGGCTTGTTGGGGAGATCGGCGACGGCCTCCACGTCCACCCGTTACATACCATGCGGTACCTGCGGGAGGTGGTAGGGCCTTCGCTGGAAAGAGGCCTGCAGAAGAGCGGGAGGAAGAGAGGAAAAGTAAGCGTCGCTGCATCGGTCTTCGCCGCAGTGGGAGGGAACGAGAGAGAGGTGGACAACGTCAGGCAGGCCTACAGGGATCAGATAGCGTTCTACGCGTCTACCCGGACCTACAGGAGGTTGATGGATCTGCACGGTTGGGGGGACATCTGCGACAGGCTCCACGAGCATTCGGTCAAGGGAGAGTGGGACAAGATGGCTGCGGAGGTGTCAGAGGAGATGCTGGATGAATTCGTCGTCAAGGGGCGTTGGGACGAGATAGGACAGATCCTGTCGAAGAGGTACGGAAGCATGGTGGACAGGGTCAGGCTGTACCTACCGTTCGACGGTGACGAGAGCTGGAAGGACCTGGTCGCAGGGTTCAGAGCTTGACGCTTACTTCCACGGCGTCTCCCTCAGCGACCCCGGCGCCGTATCTGTAGTTGGATCCGGCTTCCTTGTAGGTGCTCCGGTATTTCCCGGAATTCCTGACGTAATCGAGGTAGTCTGCGACCTCCGCCGCGTGTGACTTCACATTGTCAGCGACCACGACGCTCCCCGGGTGGAGGAGGCGCTCGCAGGACTTCAGGTACGTCAGGTACTCGTCCTTCACGGCGTCGAGGAAGGCCATGTCGAAGCTTCCCTTCAAATCGGGGAGTACTTCCTTCGCGTCCCCGACCACGATCCTGACCCTTTCGGTCAACCCGGCCTTCTCTATGTTCGAACACGCGACCTTGGCGATTTCCTCGTTGACTTCGACGCAGGTGATGCGGCCGTCGGCCTTCAGGAGGCGGGCCATCCTGATGGCGCTGTAGCCTACCAGCGTCCCGACCTCGAGGATTGTCTGGGGGCGGTATTCCTTCACGGCCTCGTCGAGGAAGAGGCCTCTTATTGGACCTATGATTGGGAGACCTTTCTGCGGGGCAGTTTCTTCGATCGATTTCAGTACGTCTTCAGGTTTCAAGGATTGAATAGGGGACCGCCTGCGTGTACATAAGTCGGTCGCCGCCAGGCCACGGGACAATCTTTTATAGCGGAAGAGGGTCGTTTTTCAAGAGAAGCATGTCCGTAGAGCAGGTTGACATGAAGGAAGTGCAGAGGCAGATTTCTAAAATCGTCGACCCTGAGATTGGGATGCCAATTGTGGAGATGAATCTGATCGACAAGCTTGACATCAAGGAGGGGAAGGTGGACGTCGAATACCACGCCACCACTCAGTATTGTCCTCCGGTTTTCGCGCTCAAGATATCCCAGGACATCAGGGACAATCTGGCACAGGTGAAGGGAGTGAAATCTGTGAACGTGGTCGTCACAGGGCATTATTTCGCCGACGCGATCAACAGGCAAGTAAACAAGCCAGCTGGCAGCCAGGACCCACAACCTACCCAGCAGCCTCAACAGTAGTCAATCAACTACGCCAGGTCGTTTCAGGATTTCTTAGAACGCCGTTCTTCTTCGCACTTAGAGGGAGCCAGTTCGCGGCTGATTTCGCTAGGTTTGCTACCCTAGCCCACAGAAAAGAGAGTCTGTGGTCCCCTGAACCTTCCGCCCTTGGGTCCCGTTAGCTTGATGTGCCTGCGCCTGCTCATGCTCATGACTCTGTTCAGACCCCCGATGGCAATTGAAACCGCGAATCAACGAAACATGACCATCAGCTCAAAGGACGGGACAGGGCTCCAAGCGTTTAAGTGAAGTCGGCGAGAATCGATCCTCGTGCTCACTGCAGGAGAGGAGGAGTTCAAAGCGCTGGTCGTCTCGATGATCCTAGACTCGAAGACTGAGGACGCGCTCGACCTGCTCTGCAAACACTATCATGTGCAGAGGCCGAGGCTCGGCGTCGGGGTCGTGGAGGGAAGGACGAAGGGGGTGGCCGCGGTCTACTCTCAGGGAAGGAAGGAGATACTGGCCGCCAAGAGGGAATATCTGTTTGACCCTTTCGTTATGATTCATGAGTTCTATCATCACCTTAGGTCGATCAGCGGACACCACAGGGGCACGGAGAAGCAGGCCGACAAGTTCGCGGTGGACTTCGTCGATGCCTACCGAAGGACGGTCCAACGACTCTCGATCTAGCAGAGAACCTAGCCACGTTCGCTCGTCAGAGCCCGACAGAGGACCAGATGTCGTCATCGTTCTCAAGTTCGGTGTAGCCGCATCTGTCGCACTTCGCACCCCTGATGGTCGCGGCCTTTTCCCCACTTCCAAGGGTCCGTTCGTAGGATACCATCTGTCCTGCGTGGCACCTTTCGCAGATCAACTCGTGCGTCGGAAGCCTGCTGGAGTATTAAGCACCGCCCGCATGGCAAGGTTTTTTGCGATTCGATATCCGGTAGGGGAACGTCGAAGGGCATGAAGCGCATTCCTAGCACTGCAGGGGGCGGCCCGGAGGGTTGCGTCTTCTGCGGAATCGTGAGCGGCGCGTCCCCCTCCCATCGGGTCTACGAGGACGAGAAGTACATCGCGTTCCTGGATGCCTTCCCGTTCTCGAAGGGGCACACCCTCGTCTGCCCGAAGGAGCACGGAGAGACGATCTGGGACATGAAAGATGAGGACATTGCTGAGCTATTCCGAGTCGCTTCGAGGGTTTCCAGGGCCGTGGTCGCGGCCGTAGGAGCGGATGGATTTCGGTTCGTGCAGAACAATGGGGAGGCCGCGAACCAGGTGGTCGCCCACGTCCATGTGCACGTCATCCCGGTGAAGATGGAGGACAGGGGAAGGTTTGTGGAAAGAAGACGGTTCTCGGAGGAGGAAATGCGCGGAGCAGCGGAGTCAATCAAGACAGCGATGAAGGCGGAAGAGAATATGGGGTCAGGCCACAAAGACAGAGATTGAAGTGATCGCTGTCGACGTGTCGCTCCCTGTTATGAGATAGACTGTGTAGACTCCAGAGTGATACTGGTTGATGAAGTCCTGGAGCGAGAAGACCAGGTCGACCTGAGTCGAGGTGTACTTCCATGTGCTGGCGTAGGCTGTTATCCCTTGCTGGAATGAGGGGCAGCTCAGGGGAGGACAGGGGGGAAGGACCCCGCCTACGATTGTCCCGGGGTCGTATTCGCGGGGCCCGTTGTTGAGCTGGTAGGGGGTCAGGGCCGAGGGGGTGCTGTCGTAGGCGATGTAGATGGAACCTGAAGTCACGCTCGACTTGAGGAGGGCTCCCACCATGGAGACCGCCGAGGTGTTGGACACGGAGAAATTGAGACTGATGTAGTAGTTCTCGAAGTCCTCCACGAAGAAGACGTTGGTCCCGTTGTAGGCTACGCCTATTGAGACGCGGTTGTGGAGGCCTGTGAGTATGTTGTCCCTGTGGCCGTTGTTGCAGCAGCCGCTGTCGTTGTACATCATCTGGTACTCCAGCCCGCTTATCACAGACTCGACCGAGCTGATGGTCGTGAAGCGTGGCATGCTACACTGGTGAGTCAAGGCGTCAAAGCCGTCGCAGTTGTATGAGTATGCTATGTTCTCCTCGACAGCGCCGTTCCCGCCCAGGAGAGAATAACGCATGTAGGGCTTGAGGCCCTGGGTGTCGACGTGGCTGAAGTAGCCGTGCTTCAGCATCGAATCGGCGTGCTGCTGGCCGGCTTTGGCGTTGCTCAGGGTGACGGGGGCGAGGCTGTAGTTCGCCCTGTCCTGGTTGATCCGGTCCACAGCATACGAGGCGAGGGTGCTGTAGTCAGAAGGATAAGAGATGTTGGCCGAACCTCCCTGGATGATAGGGTCGTAGAGGTTGAAGTTCTGACTCGTGGTCGTGCCGGTCCCTGTTCCGCTGGACAAGGACGATGTCAGCTGGGAGAAGCCGTTCCTGAGGGTTTCGGAGACATAGGGCAGTATCAACACGAAGGCGGCGACCAAGACCAGGGCGACGGCTGCCAAGGCTACGACGCGCCCGGCGCCGGATTTTGACTGTGTCAGCCCAGCCTCATTCCCGGGTCTGACAGATCTGCCGACGTGGGCACTTATCCTCATCTGGTCGTTCCCTACCCGGGCATCATATTAAGCGAACGAATCGTACAAGCCGTTCAATGATTTTGAACCAGAAAGGTCGGTGGACATACAGAAATGCTGGTTCAGTCTGCCTAGCCTGCACGTGAGACCTAGGCGGTCAGGTCTTCTGATTCGCGGCCTTCTAGCGCGCTGGCGGGGATTTCCGGGAAGCTCTCCTTCATCCTCTCTTCGGCTACCGCTGCCGCTTCTTCCATGACCTTGGCTGCGTCCTCGTTGGCCACGTCGAAGTTCAGCGAGAGGCCTCCGGTGGAGCCTGCGTCGACAAGGACGCTGCTGAGGAGCCCTGATATCTCGCCTATCTCCTTGTCAGCTTCTGGGAGGGCGATCCTAAGGTTCTCCTTCATGCTGCGGATGACGGAGACTGCCGGGGCGAGCGTCTGGGCGATTTCACCCATGTCGGTAATCGTTCCGAGCCTCAAAGATATCTGCTCGAGGGCCAGCTGGGCCTGGGTCACCATCTTGCCCATCTTCCTGACCTCGGTCAGCTCGTTGGCGTAGACCGCCGCGTGCTGGGTGTCGTGTTTGGCGAGCGCAGTCACCACCGACCTGAAGATTGTGGAGTCGCGCTGCCTTATCCTACTGACGGAGTTGTCTAACTGCGAAATCAGAACACGTATCTGCTTGTTGGCCTGCTCAATCTGTGGTTTCAGCGGAGTGGGGGGGCGTACGGTCTCCCTGAACCTGTCCATCAAGCCAGGACCTTTGTCTTTTGTCTCCCACTTGTTAGCGAAACCCATGTCTCCCCAGTGTGCGGCTGGAGTTCCTATATCCCGCGGGCTCTAATCCACGTGCCAGTTTGAACAAATTAAATTGACGGCCATTCCAGAATGACGAGGAAGCGAAATATCTTGCGTCCTGCCGGTCTTGTGGCCATGAAGGTGGTCGATGGGCTCGCCTACGTCAGTGCTGAGGAGATGGCCCTCCTCGACAGGACTGCCATAGAAGAGTTCGGGGTCGATGTGCTTTCGCTGATGGAGAACGCCGGGGCTGCGACGGCGGAGGTTGCCAGGCGGATGTTCGGAGGCGGCGTCGGAGGGAAACGTGTCGGAGTTCTCGTTGGGAAGGGGAACAACGGTGGCGATGGGCTGGTGGCGGCGAGGCGCCTACACAACTGGGGAGCGAATGTCGTAGTGATCCTGAGTGAGAAGGAGTCCATGGGGAACGTTCCGAAAACACAGCTCCGGGCGGTCGAGGCGTTGGGAGTCGACATCAAGGGACCCGAAGCCGCCCTCGGGGATTCCGACCTACTGATTGACGCGCTCCTCGGATACAATTCGAGAGGCAGTCCCAGAGAACCGGTTGCTTCGATCATTGCAGGTGCGAACAGGTCGAAGGTGCCAATGCTCGCGGTCGACCTCCCCTCAGGACTAGACGCGACCTCAGGGGAATCGAACGAGCCCTGCGTTGTGGCCAAGGCGACCATCACCATGGCGCTTCCGAAGTTAGGGTTCCTCAATGCTGAAGCGAGAAATTTCGTGGGAGAGCTTTGGCTCGGCGACATTTCACTCCCTGCGGAACTGTACCGGAGATACTCAGTGCGAGCGTCTCCCTTTGACAGGCAGTCGGTTGTTAGGATAGGTTAGATTGGGTCGGCACCCTTAAGACTCTCGTAGGGTCCGACAGGTCGATGATGGAGAAGCTTCCGCCTGCCGACCAGATGAAGTGCCCGAAGTGCGGAAGGATGGAGCTGAGGGTGACTGGCGAGGGCGTGCAATGCAAGATCTGCGGCTACACCCTTTCCCCCGGTGAGTCGGACAAGTACAGGCTCTTCCAGCTACTTCGCGAAGAAAGCAAGGGGAAGAAGTAACGAACCCTTCGGCGTCAGTTTGACGGGGCTGCGAACATAAGGACGGACCAGACCCAGCCGACGGCGATTTCTGAGAGGAGCTTGAACCCGTCCTTCTCCAGCTGTGCCACGACCTGTTTCTTCGAGTGGATGAAGAATCGGAAGCTGTCCCGCCTGAAGATGATTCCCTGGAGCGGGAGGACCAGTCGAAGGAGTCTTGTGGCAATTCTGTTATCGTCGGGCATGGAAACGGCGTAGTAGAGGCGGGCGGCAAAGCTCGAGTTCTGGACGAGGCCGGAGAAATCAGGGTAGCAGCAGATTACGGCGTCTAGCACGACCAGGTCGGCCCTGTCCAGGTGAGTCTTTGCCCCGTCCCCGACCTCGAAGGAAACTGAGCCTGAGAGTCCTTCTTCCGCGGCAAGCGAACGTGCGGCCTCGACCATCCTCGGAGACAGGTCGATTCCTCTGGCGGACGTCGCGCCGTCCTTCAGGAGAGTCAGCGTAAAGCCCCCGACCCCGCAGCCGAGTTCGAGAATGGTCTTCCCGGCGATCCCCCGGTTCCTGAGCGCAGAGCGGATCTCGGTCGCCGTGTCGCTCAATCCGTTCTGTCGGAAGTCATCCAAGTGCCGCTGCGAACGCTCGTCGAAGCAGCAAGCGATGCCCTCGGTGTCAGGATTCACTGCGTTTCATCCCTATGTTCCTTTGGATAAAGCGGTTCCCCTGGCCGCAAATCGTTTAACTCCGCATCGCACGTCCGAAGTTGCGATGTCGCTAAAGGTCAGCAGAGTTTCGAGGACGGCCGCGCTGCTGATAATCGTGGTGGGGATATTCACACTCGTGGTTGGCCTGGCCTCGGCTTTCCTCGAGGACACGGTAGCCGGAATCGCGTTCTTGGCGCTGGGGGTCTTCCTCTACCTGTTCCTGTACGGATTCACCAGCAAAGTCGAGCGCGAGATCGACGACGCAGAACGCGGCTAGCCGACCGGCGGCTGGACCGACTTGAACCTGGCCTTCAGGTTCCTGTCCCAGATCCTCGTAGCAAGGATCCCACCTACGGCACCGCTGACTACGCCAACTATGATGATTGTGGCATAGATCGAGGGGTCACTCGGGAGGATTGGGGTCAGGTAGACTGTGGCGTAGTAGGCCACGGGCCCGACTACTGCAGTGGCAATGGTGAGTGAAACGGCCAGGCGCTTCGAGCTCACGGACTCTGCGGTCTTGACCTTGAGGACGGACGAAACGCCGTCGACCAGAAGGCCGTAGAGGAGGGCGAGGACGAAGGGGTAGAAGTAGAACCCCGGTTCGACGAAGTTGATTAGAAGCCCTGCGACGGCGGCAGTGTAGGTCGCCCCTCCTATCCCGAGAATGATGAAACTCAAACCTAGCAGCATGGCTTCGACGACGACCAGGAGGTCGCCGCTGGGGGGAGGGAGAAGGGGACCCTTCACGATTGCGATTATGACGCCGAAGACCGAGGCTGTGGCGACCTTCCTTGAATCCACCATTCGCCTAGGGCCGGCTCGGGGTAAATATTTAACGATAGTTAGGGAGCCCAACCCACCCGGACTCGTGTGAAAGGAAGGGGTTAGGTTCGCCTGACGGAATCAGTAGGTCGAGGGGGCCTAGGCGGAGGGAGCAGGTGCCATGGTTGGTGATGCCATGGGAAGCTGTTCGGGGATTGAGAAGAAGGCGATTATGTTGAGTATCTCCGACACGAAAATCAGTATGAAACCGACGAGGACGATTGTCAGAGCCGCCCCGATGAGGAAGATCAACCCCGACGTGCTGAACATCCCCACTCCAAGCTTCGTGGCCATGCTACCGTAGCTCTTCCGGACGAAAATCGCTGCGACCAGGAGCAGTATCCAGACGACGGCAAGGCCCGCCACTATGCCGGTGATCAGCTTCACGATGTCAGTCTGAGCTATGCTGGGCACTGAGCCAGGAGCCATCTGAGTTAGGGCGGTGAGGCCGAACGCACTGAAGACCGACGCGGCTATCACGACGACCCCGACCACTATGCCTGCTATCCCGAGGACAATCGCGATGAGCATATTGTTGAAGATGGATGGGTCGGCTACAACCTCGGACACGCGCTTTATTGCGACCAGGACCAGAATTGCCCCCACGATGGCGAGCAGCCATCCCACAGAGGGGACTATGGCCAGCAGCATCAGGATGGACCCGACTCCTCCGTAGGTCTTTGCCTCGGAGAGCTTTGACATCCCGAGGATGCGGAGGGCAGTCGTTATTTGAAGATGATGGGCGGACGCCCAGGGGACCTACAAACTTCATATTCGTCTGAGGCTGTGCGGGCCCGTGCGACACTACGATGCCCTGGTGGTGGGGTGCGGCGCCATGGGGTCGTCGGCGAGTTACCACCTGGCGGCGAAGGGGCTGCGCGTTCTGACCCTGGACAGGTTCGGGCTCAACCACGAATTCGGCTCCTCCCACGGGAGGTCGAGGATCATCAGGCTCGCCTACTATGAGGACGAGAGGTACGTCCCCCTCCTGAGGCGGGCCTTCGAGTCATGGAGGAGCCTCGAGAAGACGTCAGGGAAGGAACTTCTGAAGCTCACAGGGGGCCTGATGATTGGCAGCCCCGAGGGCGAGCTCGTGAAGGGAGTGCTGAATAGCTCGGAGAAGCATGGTATTTCGCATCAGTTGATCTCGGCGAGAGAAATGGGGGAGAGATTCGAGTCGCTTTCGTTCGACGATGGGTTCTCGGCAGTCTACTTGGAAGACGCCGGGATTCTGTTCCCCGAGGAATGCATCAAGGCCTACGCGGGATCGGCCAGGGAAGCCGGATGCGAGTTGAAGTTCTCGGAGCCCGTGACCTCGTGGAAGGGCACACCCGAGGGGGTCGAGGTGGCGGCAGGAGGCGAGGTGTGCGTCGCAGACAGGGTGGTCTTTTGCGCTGGGGCGTGGACTAGGCAACTGCTCGGCGATGTGATCCCGCTCAGCTGCGAGAGGCAGGTCCCGCTCTGGTTCTCGTCTGGCGGGGAGAAGTGCTTCGCCCCTGAAGAGATGCCGGTGTTCATCGCTGAAGAAACCCCGGAGAATTTCTTCTACGGGATTCCGGAGCTCGGGCACGGCGTGAAGGTGGCCCGCACACATCAGGGACAGAAGGTTGAGCCGGACACGGTCAGTAGGACAGTGACCGATGAGGACGTGGCGCCTGTTGCTGGATTCATTTCCAGGAGGATGCGGAAGCTGGGAAGAACGCCCATCGCTTCTGGGACGTGCATCTACACCAACACCCCCGACCTGAACTTCGCCATAGGGCCTCACCCAGACGACTCTAGGATAACGGTGGTAAGCGCCTGCTCGGGGCACGGGTTCAAGTTCGCGAGTGCAATCGGCGAGGTGGCCGCGGACCTGGCCGTCGACGGGAAGACAGACCTGGACATCTCCTTCCTGGGCATCGACAGGTTCCGCGGAAGAACCTAAAGGCAGTCCGTTATCGATTAGCGGTCTGACCAGGAGGCGTACTGTCTTCGGGCTTCCGCAGGGGTGAGAAGCCCGTTCTCCACGTCGGCCGTGACAGACCGCCCGTCGCGGCGCCCAGGGTCGCCGTATCCTCCCCCTCCTGCGGTCCTGATTTCCACCTCATCCCCTGCCTGCAGGGCTAGGGTCGACTTGACCGGGATCCTCCTCTCTCGCCCATACCGCCTTAGGACAGCTTCCGTCCCCTTCCCCGGCCTGCCTCCTTCCAGCCCCCAGGGACGGTGCTTCTCTCTGTCCGCGAGGATTGTGAAGGTGGTCCGCGGGCCGAGGGTTCTGAACGAGCGTACGATGCCGTTGCCCCCTCTGCGCTCTCCGGCGCCTGAACTCCCCTCCCTGAATCCGTACTTCGTTATCATCATGGGAAGTGAGCGCTCGATCTCTTCGACGGGTGTGTTCATGGTGTTCGTCATGTTGCACTGGATCCCGTCCACCCCGTCCATCGACTTCCGTCCCCCCAGGCCGACTCCGATCGTTTCGTAGAACGCCCAGGAGGAGCGACCCTTCCCGCCGCCGACCATCACGTTGTTCATGGAGCCCCCAGAAGCGGCCGGGACCCTGTCCGGAGCGGCCCTGGCAAGCGCCCTGAAGACCAGGTCGGCGTTCCTCTGGCTCGTCTCCACGTTCCCTCCTCCGACT
>JAPCJI010000019.1 GCA_027887005.1 Nitrososphaerota archaeon | reverse complement strand
CAGCGACTCGATCTCATCGCGGAGGTGGGCCATCCCCTCCTCCTGCTGCAGCGAGAGGGCGTAGGCACCGTGAGCCCTCTCCCCCACAGGCCTTCGGAGTACTCTCGAGAGCTCCGACTTCTCTAGCGGTGCGGCCCCGACCGGGCTGCTTCCACTGAGAAATCCGGATCCCGCGCAGCTCCAGCATAGGCCGCTCTTGTCGAGCGGCGAACCGCAGTGCTCGCAGAGTTCATCCTGTCCAGGAGCGCCCATGCCCGAGAAGAGGTCAATTACTTTTAACGGACGGGTTATGTACGGCAACGAAACCCTAGTGTACGCACAGACTGCAGCCGCTTCTCTCATGGCATTCTTCCACGTAACAATGCTCCAGTAAACATTTAAACATACCGTAATCTAACCCTAAGAGTATGCCACAGAGAGGGTTCAGGACGATTACTGTAACTGAACAGCTTTACCAGCAGGTCAAGCAGCGCGCGAAGAAGGAGAACAAGAAGACGGCGACCTTCGTGAGCGAGATCCTCGAGATCATGCTCTACGTAGAGGACAAGTTCTCCAACTACGTGCCGTTCCTTGAGCTCATCTCGCTGGGGGACAACGAGGTCGTCATCAGAGACAACAAGAAGGACAGGATAGTCGGCGTCAGGGCAAAGGCGGACGATGATGGGAAGATTAAGTTCTACTGCGAGATGGACGATAACACGGACTACTGTCCGCACACGGCCTTCGCGGCGGCGCTACCGCAAGTAAGGAACGCCATAAGACGCTAGGAAGGATCTCGCGGTTCTTATGGCCTAAGCGCGGACGGCGCTTCTTGTTTTAACCTGGCGCGACGTATTCTCACATGCATGTGGATGAGGTCGCCGAGCGAAAGGTCGGACTACACGATCTTAAGAAATTGGCATTGGAGAAACTTCCTGAGGGACTGCTTCGCGAAGACATCCTTACTCAGCCCGACGAGGTTACCTCTGAACAGTACCTGGCGAACTGTAGGGTTTGGCTGAGGCTCCTGAGGCTAAGACGGTAGCCTCAGGACAGCCTTCCCGTTCGGTAGGTTGCCGATCCACTCCCATCCTTCTGTAATCGCTTTCTCGACCTCCTCGGGGGCAACAACCTTCTGCCTCTGCCCGTTGTTCATCATCACGGCGAAGAGCTTTTGCTTTACCAGGTCCTGCATCTCTTCGTCGCCCATCTCCACCAAGGCTATCTTTTCCAGCTCACCCTGTTTGTAGCCAACGGTCAGCAACATCTGCCTCTTGACCTGGGTCGCGATGTCGTCTTCCCCAGAAAACGGCTTCGTCAGGAGGTATCTCTGGGCCCTTTCAAAGCTCGAGCGCATGTCCCCGATGACGTCGGAAGGGAGCGTGTGCCTGTTCAGCGTGTATCTGTGCTCTATGTCTCCCTTGTGGCCCATGAAGAACACCCGGTAATCCCTGATGATGAGCCCCCGGCTTTCGGCGAGCATCAGGGATGTGTCAAAGCTCGAGCGTAGGTCGTAAGGCCTGGCCTTGATCGCGCAGGCGCGCAATCTCTTCCTTATCAGGGCTCCAACCAGGCCGCTCCTTACAAACAGGTTCTTCCTCGGCTTCGTGGTTCCAGGGGCAACAAGCGGAGAAGAGGCGTCCAGCCTCTCGCCCGACTTCATCCTCTGCGTCAGATACTGCGCGACGTATTCGCATCCCTCTTTTGCCAGAAAGGTGAAGTACTGATGTCCTGCCTTGCTCAGCTCTGGTCTGACGACGATCATGGCTGGAGTCCGTGAGAAACTGATTTGGCCGCTGTTGCCGTCATCGCCAATGTCAGGCCCAATTGCCACCTCCGGCAGGTCGCCGATCCTTAGCCCGTCAGAACCATCGTAGTTCCCCACCACCTCCAATCTGAGACCGGCTTGGGCAACCAGCGCACCCGCGCATCGTGTCTGTGGTGGCGCGTTCGAAAAGAACATGGAGAGTTCGGAACTTGTTGGCGCGTGCTTGTCTTTGAGGCTGGGAGTGTCTTGCGCGCCCTTGATCTTTATTCTTCCCTCCACATTGATGCCGTTATGAGCGAACCAGGATCGGAGGGCCTTCGTGTTGGAGTGGATGTAGCTGCCCGCCTTTCCTTCCGCCTCCAGCTTTGTCACCAGATCCATGATGAAGTTGTATGCCCACAGTGTTCCGCCGTTATCGGTCGCTAGGGCCAGGAGCTCCTTGGGGTTCTCCATCCCTCTGGAACGGCAGTTTGAACCCAGTCGCCTGAGGTAGACATCCGCGGTTATCCTTGACCCTCTGGATACATTGTCATACCATCTCTTAACGTCGGGGTCCTCAAACAGGTCCCTGTACTTCGGCTGCGCACCTCTCCAACAGCGAGAGGCTTGGGCCTTCTTCATGCCAACTAGGTCGCTGGCGCCTCTTAACGGAACTGGGCCCGATATCAGATGATACTGGGCCCCACCGGGCCCGCATCTAGCATCGGCCGGGACGAATACCGAGAGATTGGTGCGTTCCCGAGCAAGGTCAAAAACAACAGCCATCGATTAGCCCATCCAGACGGAGTCCCCTCGTCGTATTTGCCCACCCTTTTCCACCGAAGCGTAGACTCCTACCTTGACTTGATTGTATCGAGCTGCCGTGCGCAAGATGCCAAGGTCTTGAGGTAGGTCTCCCTGCGGAAGTGTAGTCATGACGCATCTCTTGCACGGGCCGGTGACTCTCAGTCGAACCTCCGCACCCAGGTGGAGAGTTCGACCAATCCAACCTTCCTCCACGAAACCCTTCGCTGCTGAGGAGGGTTCGACAACTATGTTCGGCCTGAAGCGCTTCGCCTCGAATCGCCCCTGGGGGTAGAACTCGTGAAGATGATCTGTGGTAGCTGTAGTAAGAAGGTGAACAGGCGCGGCATCGAAGAACGTCCGTGGTGGCATGGACTCATCTGTGACCTCGGACTTCTTGACGCGTCCCTCGATGTCGGGCCAGTACTCCTCATAACTTGGGTTGTCCAGTGACGGTGGCATTAGCTGGACTTCGGCGCCGAGGGCCTTCGACAGCAAGTCATCGACCCCTGGCTTGACCGATGTCGTCGAGCTGCCATCTGGGAAAGTGATTCGAACGGCTGGCAAGTTCTCGCCTACCCGTGGAGGATCTACGAACGAGGCCCGAAAATCAAAGAGCCTTCCCCACTTCCGCGGATTCTTGGCGCTCGCCACCTTCCCAGAGGCTTTGTCGACGAGCGCGTAGGCCCGGTCGCCTAGTAGTCCGCGGTCAGTGACATAGGAGGCATCAATCTCCTCTCCGAGCATTGACTTCACCGGATACCGCAGCACGGAGGACACCGAGCCAATCGGGGCCCCTGACTCCCTCGCTGTAACTTCACTTTCCTGCACCGCCAATCGCAGCGCATTCAGCCTCCTGTCATATTTAACGCCGGTCTGCTGCCGAGGACAGCTTTCAGGAGTCATTCAGGCGGGGAGCATTCGGGCGGGGAGCTCACCCGGCCAGCAGCACTTCCCGAACGAACTGATCGCCATAACTTAATCACGACGAACCCCGCAGCCTAGCCCGTTGGCAATCACCCTGGACGACCTCGTCCTGAGCGTGGTAGCGGCGTTCATCGGGCTCGGTGTGACTCTCCCGGTAACTTACTTGGTTGTGGACAGGTTGATAGAGCGCAGCGAGAGGAAGAGACTGGAGCCAATAGCGGTTACCGCCAAGGAGAGGCTCAGGTCGAAGCTGGGCGTCGGTTCGCTCACGACACTGTTGATTACGCTGGCGATCGACGCACGGTCGTCCCTGGAGGAGAAAAAGGCAATCCCCAAGGAGATCTCTCAGCTCTACATAGCCAAGCTGAAGTCCTTCCAGTCTGACCTTGAGATGCTCCTAGGCGTGTACAACGACGTCCTTTCGGTCGAGGTGGAGCATCTCACAGGGAACATTATCAGCCAGGTGGAGCACCTCCAGGAAGACCTCCAGTATCTAATAGAAATCCATCCCAGGCACGCGACTGAGACCCATGTCGACCACATCGAACATGTGATCCTGCAGGCTGTCAAGCTGACTAAGCAGGAGCTGGACGTCATCGGTGGTGGGAACGAGCAGATCAGGGCCCTCGAGGAGTGGCTCCTCGAACAGGACCGAAAGCACGTCCATCCGGTCCCCGAAGAGCCGATAGAGCTGAGCGGGAAGCACAGCCTGGTTTGAAGAGGTCGAGATGAATGGGTAAGCTTGTCAGGGTGGCCGAGGCAAATGAAATCGAGGACGGAGGGTCGAAGGTGGTCCAGGTGGACGGAAAGATGCTTGCGATATTCCGGGTCAAGGACCAGTTCTTCGTGCTGAACAACGCCTGCCTCCACAGGGGCGGACCCCTGGGCGAGGGGGACCTAGACGGATACCAGATTACATGCCCGTGGCACGGGTGGAGCTACGACGTGCGGACGGGCGCCTTCGGGATCATTCCGCCTTTGAAAGTCAAGAGCTATCCCGCACGACGCGAAGGAAGCTCGATCATGGTGGAGCTTGACGAATGAGGACGCTCGTCCGGAGAGGAGGCCTAGGGGGCCTTCTTGGTGCAGAGGACAATGTAGCCGAACGGTCCCCGACTGGAACCTGAAATCTCGAATCTCCCGGTCGCCACAATCCTCTGCCCGATTTCCTCCAAGCCGAGGAATTCGAGGTGGTTCCGCAGGATGGTGTTCTCGAAGAAGCGCAACAGCCTACCGCTCCCGCGGCTTGGCTCGACGTCGAGGATCAGCAGCAGCCCCCCATTCTTCAGAACCCTTGCGGATTCCAGCAGAGCCGCGTTCAGGTTGGTGAAGTGGTGCAGGGCCATGGTGGTGTAGGCCTTGTCAAAGAAGGAGTCCTCGAATGGCATCTTCTCCGAGGCCCCCGCGTAGCTCTTCAGTTGGGGGGATTCCCTTTTCATAGTCGCCACCCGTTTTTCGTCGGGTTCGAGGGCGAAGACCTCCAGCCCTTCTGACGCCGCCATTATTTGCCTAGCGACCTGACCTTTTCCGGCCCCGACGTCGAGGATTCGGTCACCTTTAGTCGGCGAGAGCATTTTCAAGAAGAGATCCCAGCTTGATTTTGGGCGCGTCCATGACACGTTTCCAGACCCCCTCGTGGAGCCGGCCCCCTCGCGGTGTTAAACTTGGCTCGACGCCACGAACTGAAATTCAGGTTAGGGATGGAAGTCGGAGCTCATCGCGACCTGGGCGTGGGGTTTCTCGGTTCTGGGAATCATGTCTTTCGCTTTAATACCGAGCTAGGCGCTTTCAGAAATTGGGTGAATGGTTGAGTTCGTATCGCATGGGGCAGTTTTCCGGTCGGAGATACATCAATCTAGAATCATACAAGAAGGACGGAGAGCCGAAACTAACACCTGTTCAGTCATTGGAGCACGACGGGCAGATTTACGTGCGCACCGATCCCAGCACCTGGAAGGTCAAACGAATCAGGAGGAACCCTCACGTCCGCGTAGTGCCATCCGACAGGAATGGAAAGCCTGCTGGCTCCTGGGCAGAGGGGGAAGCGCGCCTACTGGACGGAGATGAGAGGGACAGAATCTTGAAGGTATTCAGGAAGGAATACGGCGCGGTCGGGTACTGGACTGTGGGATTCGTCGGACGTCTTAGAGGAGAAAGGCAGATGTCGGCCTTCATTTCGATCACCCTTCAACCGGAGATTTGAAGAGGCATGGATTCATAATGAAACCTGCCATGATGCATAGGAATTCATAACACTGTTAAAATACTTATTAAGACAATCTGTGCGCAGGACGTGTGCAACGAAGTACGCTGGCCATTGTGGCAATTGTGATCATTATTCTCGCGGTGGGAGGGATATACGCAGGCCTTGGACTCCCGAACGGCTCGACAACTGGAACAACGAGTCCTTCGGGTTCGGTGGTGCATGTGGTCGCGGCCGAGAACTTCTGGGGGAGCCTGGCATCGCAGGTGGGGGGAACCCACGCCAACGTGGTGAGCATTGTCTCTGACCCCAATGCTGACCCGCACGAATATGCGAGTAGCTCGGCGGATGCTCAACTATTTGCGGATGCAAACCTCGTGATAGTAAACGGAGCCGGATATGACGCCTGGGCCTTGTCGCTCGTTGCAGCGAGCAATGCTCAGAATCAGGAGGTCTTGAACGTGCAAGAACTCCTCAAACAGTCTGCGGCTGCCAATCCGCACTTTTGGTACAGCCCCGTTTACGTGAACGAAACTGTGAACGCGATGTACGAGGCCTTTGTGTCGATCGATCCTGCCGATGCCGTCTACTTCCATCAGCAGTATGCAAACCTCAACGCCTCGCTCTGGCAAAGCTACATGAGCCGGGAGGTCGAAATCAAACAGCAATTCGCCGGCGCGCCGGTCGCCGCCACCGAGGACATCTTCGTGTACATGGCAAACGCGTCAGGCCTGAGGGTAGTCTCGCCTACTGGATTCATGCAGGCCGTAGCGGAAGGAAACGATCCATCCGCACAAGATGTTGCAACTTTTCAACAGCTCCTTGAGGGGGGAAACACCAGCGTCCGTGTGCTGGCCTACAATCAACAGACGGTGACGCCCCTTGCGCAAAGCATCAAGGAAGAGGCCGCCCAGTACGAGATTCCGATCATAGGCGTGACAGAGACAATACAGCCCCCAGATGTGACATTCCAATTCTGGATGGGCTCCGAACTGATTTCTCTTCAGAATGCGCTCAACGCGCAGGCGCTTGGCAAATGATGGATGAGCACGCGGTTCCCGGGACCGCCGAAGCCCGAGTACAGCCAGACCTCATAACGGCTGAGAACCTTGCAGCCGGGTATCATGATAAGATTGTTTGGCAAGGCGCTAACTTCTCCTTTCGCCGGGGGGAGTTCGTAGCTATCATCGGCCCCAACGGGGCGGGGAAGACAACTCTCTTCCGCCTCCTCCTCGGACTGCAACAACCCGTCAACGGCACAGTCAAGGTGCTTCGCGAGCATCCAAAGCGCGGCAATCCACGAATAGGCTACGTCCCACAGCGCCACATGATCGACGGCGACACAAACATCGAATGCCTCGAGCTGGTCCGACTGGGACTCTCCGGAAAGAAGTGGGGCTTCCGGGTCTTCTCCAAAGATGACCGCGATGCCGCTCTTGCAGCTCTGGAGGCAGTCGGCGCCGGAGAACTGGCGCACCGCTCCCTCGGAGCTCTCTCTGGAGGGGAGCTGCAACGGATATTCCTTGCCGAGGCACTGGTCAGCAACCCCGACATACTACTTCTCGACGAGCCGCTTTCGAACCTTGACCTAAGGCGCGAAACCGACCTGCTGCACCTGGTCAACGGCGTGGTCCGTTCGCGGGGCGTGACGGCTCTTCTCATCGCCCACAACATCAACCCGCTTCTGCCCCATCTCGACAAGGTTGTCTACGTCGCCAACGGCAAAGTCGCGACTGGGAAGCCATCAGAGATTCTGACTTCTGAGAGTCTGACGAAGTTGTACGGGGTCCAAGTCGAAGTGTTGCGCGACCCTCATGGGAATGTTGCGATTATCGGCGTCGAAGAGCATCATGGAGACATAAGATGACATGACCTTCAGCATCAATCTTCTGTACGACCTTCAGCAGATGTTGAGCTACCAGTTCATGCAGCATGCCTTTGAAACGGGGACGATGATAGCGGTCGTAGCCGGTGTGGTAGGCTATTTTGTGGTGCTGCGTCGTTCTGCGTTCACTGCCCATGCCTTCTCGGAGATGGGTTTCGCTGGTGCGGCCGGGGCCGTCGTGTTCCTGTCCGTGCTCGGGTCATACGCTCCCATCGTCGGGCTTCTTCTGGGGTCGACCACGGGCGGCCTGGCCATTGCCGCACTTTCGCGTCGGGCCGCCAATCGCGACACCCAGGTCGGTATCGTCCTTGCGTTTGGGCTCGGCCTGGGATTGTTGTTCCTCAGCCTGTACACGGGCTACGCGACGGAAGCATATTCGATCCTCTTTGGGGAAATACTGGGCATAAGCATCAGCAACGTCCTGCTGACGCTTGTCGCAACTGTAGGGATCCTGGCAACGGTTGCGGTCGTCTACAGACCGCTTCTCTTTGCTTCGCTGGATGAAGACGTCGCAGAAGCCAAGGGGATGCCCATGCTCTTCCTCGGAACGGTCTTCATGCTCCTCGTCGCCGTGGGAGTGTCCTTCGCAGTCCAGGTGACAGGGGTTCTTCTGATCTTTTCACTCATGGTCACCCCGGCTGCGACGGCCCAGTATCTGGCGAAACGTCCACAGCGAGCTATCCTGATCTCCGTGGGCATTTCTTTGATGGCGACGTGGGTTGGGCTCTTCGTCGCGTTCTACACCCCCTATCCGGTCAGCTTCTTCATCACGGCCATAGTGTTCGGTCTCTACCTGCTGGTCAGGCTCTTGCATCAACGGACTGCACAGGGCAAGCTCTCTTCGGCTAGGGATGGGTTATTAGGATGAGACTGACAACTTATATGAGGGTTAATAACAAAACTCCTCGTGCCAATCGTTAGCCTTTCGCTCCCCGAATCAATGCTGAAGGACATGGACGAGCTCGAGGAATCCTTCGGTTTCACCGGCAGGTCTGAGCTGGTCAGGGCTGCGATACGCTTGATGCTGGATGAGGACAGAGAGCGATTGGGCCTGTCAGGGGATGTGAGCGGGCTGGTGGTCGTCACTCACAACACTGAGGAAGAAGCACCTGTCACCAAAATCAAGCATGAGTTCGACAACATAATCAAGACGCACATCCACAGCAAGCTCACTCCCTCCACTTGCGTGGAGCTCTTCCTAGTTCACGGGGACGCCAAGAAGGTGTCCGCGATGAGCAAGGCGTTCAGGGCCCAAGACGAAATGAAGAGCTCAAAGTTCCTCCAGGTCTAGGCGGACAATCCTCAAAAGTCCGGGCCGATCTCCGGGGCGCCATGTCACAGACAAACACCATCATTCTGAGGTTCGACGATGCGAAGGCGGCAGAATTCGAGAGGATGTTCGAGGAGGAGGTCATGCCGCTCTGGAGGAAGTTCAAGACGGGGGGGAAGTTCATTTCGGCGTCACTCACTCCGGTGCAGGATGGGAACCAGATGAAGAAGGGGGTTAGGACCTACATCCTCCACGTGGAAGTTCCGAGCATGGCCGAGCACAGCGCCTTCGACAGCAACCCTGACTTCAACAGGTTCCTCCCAAGGGCCCAGGCGTTGCAGGTAGAGGAGCCGGCGGTGCTTCTGGGCGAGACCCTGTTCCAGGTCTGATGCCAGGTCTGATGCCAGGTCAGATGCTGATCCCGGTCGCGACCCTGATTACGTATCCGAAGAAGTAGAGGGCGATGGTCACGCCGAACATTATCGCGAGCAGTTCGACGTAGTCGCGCAGGAACGGCTTGGTCGAGATGACCGTGCTGTAGTAGGTGATCAGAGTGATGATGATGACGGCGAGGACCAGGGAGGTGGTGAGGGCGTAGATCTGGGCCTCGAAGATGAAGTAAGGTGCGGCCAGGATTATGGCGGTGATGAAGTAGGAGACCCCTGTGTATGTGGCCGAGAGTCTCGCGGATCCCTGGAAGCCCTGCTTGGCCTGGGCGAACGCCGCAGAGGCCATGGCGAGGGAGGCGGCGGCTCCCGCCACGATGCCGGCATATCCGGCTATCCGAGTGAGCTGATAGATTCCAAGTGACCCGGCGTGGATTCCCGTGATCTCCACGAGGGCGTCCGCAAGTCCGAGGACGACGAAGGAAATGTACCGGATGGCAGAGGTTTCGATCTTGTGGGCGAACTCGTTCTCGTGCGACTGCTCGTCGGCGACCATTTCCTCGAAGGAGGACTTGTCCGCCTCGGGGATCATCCCTGCCAGGGACCTGTACTCTTTGACGACCGTGGACTCGTGTCGGTCCAGGAACCTAGAAGCGAAGGTGAGGCCTAGGACCCTCCTCAGGAAGAGGATCCAGTAGAGCTTGAGCCGGTCGACTTTGGCCTCCTCCTCGGGGGCGTACTTCTTCCAGAATTCGTAGTGCTTGTGTTCGGTGGCCGATAGTTGCTTCAGGATGCCGGCAAAGGGGCTGTCAGCAGGGACCGTCCTCGAGAGCCGCTCGTATAGGGCGGAGTCCGTGTACTCGTGAGACATGCGGATTTTGGCCACGTCAGAGAGTTGGGGGTCTGAGGAAGGCATCTCCTGTTCGAAACGAACAGAGAGCCGTATTTGAACTCTGGGGGTCTATTCCAGGAAGAATGCGGGCTTCATCGGCAGGGCGAACTTCGCCTTGCTTGCAGGGTCGTGGACATCTTTGGCGCCTGCCTTCTGGACCTTGACGGCTACTCCAAGTTCCTTTGACATGAATTCGGCGGCTCCGGAGAGTGCTTCGTATTCGTCGAAACCGCGGTGTGATTTGTACTTCCGCACCATATCCTCTCCCAGCTCGAATGTCAGTTTGAAGATCCTGTCCGGTTGGATCTTTAGCGAAGCGAACTTCTTGACGATCTGCCCTATGTTCGCCTTCTTCTCCTTGGCCGAGGTCAGCTCGAGGAAGTAGCTCTTCGCAGAATCGGAGCAGACGTAGACGTTAAGCTTCGAGTGCTTGCCCTTGACCACCTTCAGCACGCTCCGAGCGTCATCGATGACCTTGGTCACGATCGTCTCCGCCAGCTCCGCCTCCTCGTCCAGGGGGAAGTCTCTCAGCGACGGCCAGTCTGCCTGACTTACCAGCCCCTTTCCTCCCAATTCATGGTTGAGGTCCTCGGCCATGAAGGGGGCGAAGGGGGCCATCATCCTGACCCAGGCGGTGAAGACGTCGACGAGGGTCTCCTTCCTGGGATGCCTGGTCCTGTGCAGGTAGTACCTGATGTCGTTCCAGACGTCGAGGAAGGCGGTCGCAGAGGCCCGCCTGATCTTCATCTCTTCCATGGATTCCGTGGCTGTTGAAATCCTCCGGTGCGTCGTGGAGATGAGCCACCTGTCCATCATGTCCTTCTCGCGCTTGACTCCGGACTTCAGGGTCTTCTTCACGAACGGTATGACAGCTTCGACCTTCCCCTTCGCGTCCTCGGCGCTCCTTTCCCGCCAGTCGGCGTCGTCCATGCCGTCGGCGGTCAGGGCGAGGGCAAGCCTGAAGCCGTCTGCCCCGAACCTCTCCAGGGCCGCCCGCCAGGTCACGAAGTTCCCCTTGGTCTTGCTCATCTTCTTGCCCTCGATCTGGATCATGCCGTTGATTCCGAAGCCTCTGGGCCACTGCTTCTCGGGGAAGAGGGCCGCGTGGTGGAAGGCGAAAAACGTCAGGTGGTTGGGGATGAGCTCCTTCGCCGAGTTGCGCAGGTCGACCGGGTACCAGTAGGAGAACTCGCTGTGCAGCTCCCTCAGGCGCTTCTCCGTCAGCTTCGCTGCCTTGGATACGTTGGCGGGGTTGCCCTTCCCCAGGAAGATGTAGTCTAGGACCTGTGGGAATAGGTTGTCCGGGCCCAGCTTCTCGGCGTTAACGAACTTGCTGATGGTGTAGTAGGCCATGTAGATGGTCGAGTCGCTCAGGGTCTCCACGATCCAATCCTTGTCCCAGGGTACCTTGGTCCCCATGCCAGAGCGCCGGGCGCAGGGCCAGTCGTTGAGCCAGTCGAT
>JAPCJI010000018.1 GCA_027887005.1 Nitrososphaerota archaeon | reverse complement strand
CTCGCGACCCTATCCAAGGGCCAGTTCTTCGGGGAGATGTCGCTTATCGACGAGCAGCCTCGGTCGGCGGACGTGGTCGCGACCCAGCCGACGAAGTGCTGGGCCCTCACCTCCTGGGCGTTCTCCGCCCTGGTCAAGACACACCCAGAGATGGCCTTGGCCATGCTGAAGGAAATGGTGAAGAGGCTCAGGGCGGCGCAGAGCTCCCCGACCTCCTGATCCACGGCCAGGTCCCCGCGTCTTGAAGCTAGGTGTAAGCACTTGGTGCCTCCTGAACTCTGAGGTCAACTCAGCCATCAGGGCCATCGGGGATGCCGGGTTCGACTTTGTCGAGGTCTGGGGGGAGGTCCCCCACGCCTACCACGACTGGAGCGACCGCAGGACCCTCAAGGACACCCTCTCCTCCTACAGCATGGCTGTCACCCTCCACGCCCCCTTCACCGACCTAAACCCTGCAGCCCCATTCCAGCCGGTCAAGGGCGCGGTGGCCAAGAGCCTGAACGACTTCGCAAAGTTCGGAGAGTTCCTGGGCGCCTCCATCATCACCGTCCACCCCGGGAGCGTCCACAACGAAGGGCTCGTCCCCCAGTCAACCGAGAATTCGGTCGCCCTCCTCCGCGGCATGGTGAAGCAGGCGGACGGAAGGCTCATCATCAGCATTGAGAACCAGACTCGGAGCAGATCGAAGTACCACTTCCCACTCGCCAGCACCTTCGAGTCGGTCGAAGTCCTCCTCGCCGAGGTCGAGGGAGCCCGCTTCACACTGGACACAGGCCACGCCCACGTGAACGGCCACGACCCCCTGGCCCTGGCCGAGCGCGTCGGACCGAAGCTCGTCGAGGTTCATCTGAGCGACAACGGGGGGGCCGCCGACGACCATCTGATCCCCGGGGAAGGGAACGCCAGCCTCAAGCCGCTGCTCGACAGGGTCGCCGACACGGAGGTCCTCGTCTGTTTCGAGCTGGACCCTCACAGATACTCCGAAGAGCAGGTGCTCAAGGCCACCACCCAGTGGAAATCAGATCTTGACAGAAAACCGGTGGACGCAATTTGAAGAGGGCGACCAGACCTTCGGTCTCTCCTAAGACGTCCCGCCTCTCCGAGTCTGTCATCAGGGAGATGACCCGACTGGCGGACAAGCACGGCGCCCTGAACCTGGCCCAGGGCTTCCCCGACTTCCCTGCCCCAGCCAGCATCAAGGCGGCAGCGGTCAGGGCGATAGAAGGCGACTACAACCAATACGCCGTGACCTGGGGGTCCCCCAATCTCAGGCGGGCAGTGTGCGAAAAGGCAGAGTGGTTCAACGGCATCCACGCCGACCCCGACAAGAACATCACGGTGACCTGCGGCTCCACTGAGGCGATGATGGCCACAGTGATGGCCCTGGCGGACGCCGGGGACGAAGTGATAATGTTCGAGCCTGCCTACGAGAACTACGCCCCCTCTGCAATCCTCGCGGGCGCGACCCCCAAGCCCGTCCCCCTCGGCGAAGGCTTCGACCTCGACGAGGAGTCCCTGAAGAAGGCATTCACGCCTCATACGAAGCTGGTCATCGTGAACACCCCCCACAACCCCAGCGGCAAGGTCCTCGGCCGCGCCGACCTGAAGGTCATAGCCGACCTGTGCGAGGACAGCGGTGCGGTGGCCGTCACCGACGAGATCTACGAGCACATCCTCTATGACGGGAGGGAGCATGTCAGCCTGGCGACCCTTGGGGACATGGCAGACAGGACGGTCACCATCTCGGGGATCTCAAAGACCTACACAGCTACGGGGTGGCGGGTGGCCTACACAATCGCCGAGCCAGGCATGACCAACGCCATCAGGAAGGTCCACGACTACATGACCCTCTGCGCGCCTGCGCCCTTGCAGGAGGCGGCTGCCTTCGCCCTGAGGCTGCCGAGGTCTTTCTACGCAGACCTCGCCGAATCCTACCAGAAGAAGAGGGATTTCATCGCCAAGGGCCTCCGCGAGATAGGCTTCGAGTTCTTCATGCCCGAAGGGTCCTACTACATCCTGGCCGACTTCGGCCGCCTAAGTTCCCTCCCCGACACCAAGTTCGCCACCTCGATGACCGTCGACTGCGGGGTCGCCGTCGTCCCCGGCTCCAGCTTCTACGCCGACGGCCGCCGTGGGAGGACCCAGGTCCGCTTCAGCTACTCGAAGAAGGATGCCACTCTCAAGAAGGCCGTCTCCCGGATGAACCGCTACTTCTCTTAGTTCCCCAATTATCAGCGGACAAGAATCCCGCGGAGCTGTGGGCTTCCAGTCTAGGCTGAAGGAGTGCCCTTCTCTGTAACTGGCGCGGCCTGGGCTTCGATGTAGGCCTTGAAGTGTCTCCCCTGCTCCCTCAGAAGGAGGAAGAGGATGGGGATGCCCAAGGCCCCCACCACCGCGAGCCCCACCAGTGCGTTCGCCAGCCCCTGGTCGAAGAGCGAGGCGGAGGACGCCCCCAGCCCGGTCACGCTCCCTGAGTGAATCTGAGCTGCAAGGCCTGGCGGCAGAGCCGCCGTCGATATCGAGATGACCAGCGCGATGCTCGTCGCGAAGGCGATGTAGATCAGGGTGAAGGCCGTGCCGTTCGCCACCCCGCGCATCTCCGGCCGTGCGAACTTCAGGGCAGAGGAGATAGACGGCGCCCAGACGAATCCCCCGCCGAGCCCGATCAACCCGAGGAGAACTGAGACCAGAATCCCAGGTGCTCTGGTGCCGATGGCCGAGCTGAGGAGCAGGAGGGAGACCAAGACGACCACGGCCCCTCCGATGGAAGTGGCCGCAGGCCTGTGAATCCGGTCGAACACCCTCCCCGCCAGCGGATTGGTCACGGCCAGCGCTATGGGCAGAGGCGCAATCCAGAGGCCGGCCGTCAGGGGCAAGAACCCTGCCACAGACTGGAAGTAGAACGACATCACGAAGACGATGCCGAAGAACGCCGTCATCAAGACGCCCAGGGACACCACTGAGTAGACGAACCCCCGGCTCTTCAGCAGCTCCCTGTTCAGGATCGGGTTGGACGACTTCAACTCCACTATCACGAAGGCCACCACTCCGAGGATCGCGATGGGAGCCAGCCTCAAGTCGAGCAATGTCAGCCAGAGCATCACCAGGGCTATGGCTACTCCCAGCACGCTGGCGCTGAAGAGGTTGAGCTTCCCCACGTGCCCGCCTCTGGCGTTCAGCCACCCCGGTATCCTTGCCCGCCCTACCATTATCGCCAGGGCTGCCACAGGAACGTTGACGTAGAATATCAGCCTCCAGTCTATCGCCGTGAGGGCTCCTCCGAGGACCGGGCCAGCCACGGCTCCCACAGCCCAGGCCACCGAGTTGACCCCCACCGCTGCCCCCCTCTCCGAGGGTGGAAAGGAGGCGAAGATCATGGGTATGGCAGTCGCGATCATGATGGACGCTCCGACCCCCTGCACGACCCTGAACGCGATCAGCTCGTAGGCATTCGTGCTGAGTCCACAGAGCGCGGATGCCACTCCAAAGACCGCGAAACCGATCAGGTAGACGTTCTTCTTGCCGTAGATGTCGCCGAGCTTCCCAGACTGCAGGACAAGGGCGGCGACCGCCAGCACGTAGCCCGCGAGCACCCACCCGAGAAGTGAATAGCCTGCCGAAAGCCCCTTCGAAATGTACGGCAGTGCTATGGTAACTATGTTGGAATCCACGGCTGCCATGAAGGCGCCCAGCGTGGTCACGGAGAGTGTCGTCCAGCGGGGCAGGACCTTCGCTGTTTCTGACTCAGGTTTCAAATCAATTCAACGAGTCGCAGGTATCAGGACGGCGAGCTAGGACGGCGCAACCCCACCCTTGGGCCTCCTGTTGAAGCCCTCTGTCGGTCCCAGGTGGAGATAGGCGGGGGGTTCGCCCGGCAACACGAACCTGATGTAATCGTAGCCGTATTTGTCGTGATATTCGTCAGAGCCCTGGGTCCCCTTCTCGAACGCAGCCTCCGCCGCCGTCCAGTCTTTCTGCTGGATCGCCTTGAGGATGGGCACCAGGTACCGCGCGTCGAACTCGTCGAGGTCCTGGGTGTACTTCGGCCTCGTCACCTTCGCGGTCCGGAATCCCACCCTGACCAAGCTGAGCTCATGGGCCGCCAGTTTCCAGTTCCCTCCCTTGGCGGCATAGTAGGCGGTCGAATAATCATTCGCAATCTCCTGCATGATCTTGGCCATGCCGGGCTGGATTTCGGCAAGCTGGTCGATGGTCATCTCTCCGTGCTTCGTCTTCGCCCTGACCTCTCCGCTCATGTGTTTGATAACCCCGTCCGAAGGCGCCTAATGAATCCAGCCCCGGCCGTTTCTAGGTCGGGGGTCTGAGAGGAGGGAGGGGCTCCCTCGGGGCTCCAGGCTGGGGGAAGTTAGGTTCCCTCGACGTGGAGAGACCCGGGCTTCTGAACAAGCTACGCCTCGGCCTCCCTTGGTACTATGTGCAGCTCGGTGGGCTTCTCGGCCCTGAGCACCCACAGGCTGACCGTCTTGCCCACCAGGTCCCCCGAAAGGGACTTGTGGAGCTCGTACTCATCCGTGGCCTTCGCGTCTCCCAACCGCAGGATGATGTCCCCCATGGTCACGCCGGCCGCCTTTGCTGGCGATTGGACGTCGACCGCCCTGACCAGAAGTCCCTCTTCCTGGCCCACGTCAGCCCTGCCTGCGATGTCGGCGGGGAGCTCGATAGGTTCGACGACGACGCCCAGGAACCCCTTCTTGATCCTGCCGTCCTTCGAGAGTATCGCGACAGTCTCCCTAAGGGCGTCGATTGATGCTGCCACGCCCCTTCCAGAGAAGTAGGCCAGGTTCATGCCGACCATCTTCCCAGAAGCGTCCACCAGGGGCCCTCCCGAGTAGCCGGGGTTGAGCTTCGCGTCGGAGACCACGGCGTCCTCTATGACCACTCCCCACCATCCCCTCATGCTCCGGTTGTGGCTGGTGACGATTCCTGACGTCGCCGACGGCTTCTTCCCGAAAGCATTGGCCAACGCGAGGACGAACTGGCCGACCCTCAGCTCCTTCCCACTGCCAGTCTGAATCGGAGTCAGTCCGCTCGCTTCGACCTTCAGGAGTGCGACATCGGTGTAGTGGTCTCTCCCAACGATCTTCGCTTCGAGCTCTCTGCCGTCCGCGAGCGTGACTGTCGCCCCGTCCGACCTTCCAATCACATGGCTCGCTGTCAGGATGTGCCCGTCAGGACCCCATACTATCCCGGTCCCTCCCCTCCGTCCCGCGTTGACGTTCACCACCGAAGGAGAAACGTTCTCGGCCAGCTCCGCCACAGCGTTTGAAAAAGACTGCAGCAGCTGCATCCCCTCTGTGCTTGTCATCTTGTCAATATCACCTGCCAGAGCCATGGACAGGCAGGTACTTGTTGAGCGGGTTGGCGGGGAACCCAGTCACATCGCGTAGGGAACGAAGTACCCTATCTGCATCAGCATGTGCCTGCTCCCCGGACGAGGACTGGAGTAGAGCTTCGATATCCTTCCGATGATCTGGTGCGCGGCCCTGACGGCCTTTGGAAGGTCCCCTTCGTTCTTGACCCTCGCCTCCACATCAAGCTGCCCATCCCAGAACCTCGCGTCGATCAGAGCCGAACCATCGTCGGTGATCCACTTCATGACCACCCCCTCATCACCGTCGGCCATCCCGACCCACCTCATCCTGTCGAACCACCGTCCTTTCAGGGCCGAAACAATCGTACGCATGCTCGCCCCATATGGAAGGAACGTATGGAGGATGGGGACCTTCCTTCCTGACGCGTAGGCCGGGCGTAGGACGACCATCTTCTTCGCCTTGTCCGTCGTGCTGTATCCTTCAGGGGACCTGACGACCATCCCCTTCTCCTCCAACCGCTCGAGGGCCCTGGACAGCGTTTCGGGATGGACGCCCGTGATTCTCCTCAGCCCGTCGAAGGTGAACACCGACAGGCCTTCTTCTTCAATCATCTGGACGACCTCCGTGTCCCGGTCGCTGAGCGGACTGGGCTGGGCCTCGGGTTCCGGGATCCGGTCGGGTTCTATTCTCAAAGCCTCGAGAAGAAACCCCTCCTTCCTTAAAAAACCGCCTGAGTGCATCATTATAAGACGAGGCACTCAAGTTCGCAGCCTCGACCTTGTCCAAGCTCGGGGAAGCGAAGACGTTGGGGGGCATCGGCTCGATACTCCAGCTGATTCCATTCCTCGACCTCGTGGGCTACATCCTCGTCCTGCTCGCCGTCCACGAAATCTCGGAGGAGCTCCACGACAAGTCCATATTCGACAACATGCTTTACGCGGTGATAACCGGAATCATAGGCGTCGCCGTTGGCCTCGGAGCGCTAATCTTCGGCATATTCACTTCCATATTCACTCTGGGGGTCACAGCGATTCTCGGGGTCCTTGCTTTCCTGGTGATAATCTGGCTAGCCCTGATCATCTCGTCGATCTTCATCAGGCGCTCCTTCGACGCGATCGCAACCCGGCTAAACGAACCCAGCTTCAGGACAGCCGGCCTCTTGTACTTCGTGGGAGCGCTTACAACCATTCTGTTCTTCATCGGCCTGATAATCATATTCGTCGCCCTGATCTTCCAGATAGTCGCTTTCTTCTCCATCAAGGAAACGATGGTCCCCGCCCAGGCCGGACAGGCCACGCCGATGGCGCCGGCCCAGCCAACTCTGGGGACGAAGTTCTGTCCCAACTGCGGCACGCAGATGCCCACGTCCAGCGCCTTCTGTCCGAAGTGCGGCACGAAACAGCTCTGAGAAGCTGAACCTCCACAGAGGACCAAAGACAGGAGGACGTCCCGACTTCGCCATTTTCACTGTAGAAATATCCCACCGGCAAGGGGTCCCCAGGATTGAACCTCAAGACTCCTCACGCCATACTGGGGATTGCCCTGATTGCGGTCGTCGCGGCATATCTTGCCTACGCGGCATTCAGCCCGCCGGCGCCGGTGACCCTGCCAGTTCCCTCCCGGTTCCTCGTGAACGGCAGGACCTTCGCCATCACCTACACGGCAACCACGCCCGCCGAGCGACAGGCAGGCCTGATGAACCGGGCGGTGACAAATACAACCGCAATGCTCTTCGTCTTCCCCTCAGCCGGGGTGTACAGGTTCTGGATGTACGACACCAACGCGAGCCTTGACATGATCTGGATAAGCGTCTCAGGCCAGTCGGGCCAGGTGACTTACCTTTACACCGACGCCCAACCATGCTTCAGTCAGCTGACCTGCCCCACCTTCGGTCCGAATTCACAGGCGGACTACGTAATCGAGGCGCAAGCCGGCTTTGCGAAGTCCAACGGGATTCAAATCGGAGCCACAATCCAGTTCATGACCTTCACCCTCGTCCCGGTGAGCTGACGCTCGGGCGTAATGGGTGAGAGGGCCGTCTCTGGGGGGCTTAGGCGCGTTTCAACGACGACGCGAGGAGAATTGCATGCTGCACTTCTCTCCGGTGGTGCTCTTGCCTGATTCTGCGGATCTGCCCTAGACTGTGATATGGGACTGCGATCAGCTCGCTTCCAGGGACGTAGTAGACCTCTCCTTCTTCGTCTTCTGTTTTGGTTTGCATTTTAGTCAGGCAAACGTAAATTTGGCCTCCTATTAAAATGTATATTTGAGTTAGACCAAGGAAATATATACTAGGACAAGTCTATGTTTGTCCATATAGGCATGAGGGCGTTCAAGTACATCCGTGACCCGAAAGCCTTCGAGGCGATCGCCGACCCTACCCGCAGGAAGATAATCTATCTCCTACGGGCGAAGGAGCAGACCGTGAGCCAGCTCGCCGACTCCCTTGGAAAGACCCACCAGGCGATCTACCACCAGATCGGGAAGCTGTTGGCCGTCGACCTTGTGGAGGTGGCGAAAGAGGAGCGCGTCGGCCACTTCATCGAGGCATACTACAGGGCTACGGCAGAGGTCTTCGAGTTCCAGCACGGCGCAACGAGCAAGAGGGAATCTGAACGCGACCTGAAGGAGGGGCTCGACGTGCTCGCGAAGGCCGGCATCCAAATCAGGGTTGACCAGGCGCTGCTGGACAGCCTAATGAAGGTCGAGTCGCGCGCCAACGAAGTCGGGGTGAAGCCCGAGCTCGAGGAGAGGATCTCCGACGTCCAGGACGTAGGCTTCATGGCAAAGCAGCACGCATACAAGTTCGCCCAGCTCGCGACCATGACCGACAGGCAGTTCGACGAAATGATAGAGGCCGAAAGAGCTCTTCGGAAGCTGATCAGCTCCAACCTAGTGAAGACGAAAGCCTGACCGCCGGCTTCCGCGTTGTCGTCTTCGTCTACGAAATGCGACCCACGTCTCTTTTGCGGAATCCCTGACCCTGTCGGTGCGTGCAGGCAGCATCGAAGCCGCCGATGACGAGGACCCAGAAGCTCAGGTGGTACGTCGGACAGCTTATGACCGAAGCCGCTGCCGAAGAGAAGGTCAAGAGCAACGAGACCGCGATTTCGAAGTACCTGCAGGCAGCCGACATACTCCTGCTCCTGGCCAAAGTCCAGGAGAACTACACCGCCTGGAAGTACTATGCGGACACGGCTGCCCAGTGCCAGCAGAAGGCCAAACACCTGATCGCTATCACCCCGAGACCCGACCCAGTCTAGTCAGAACTGGAACCCGTCCAGGCCGTTGACGAGAGAATAGTCGAACGACCATTCGCACGCTCTGTTAATATACCGCGGAGGCCCCCTCAATCGAGCATGACCAAGTGGGAATGCTATCGCTGCGGGCAGACCTTCGAAGGCGAGGTGACCCCCGACGAGTGCCCCAACTGCCACTATTCACTGACGTTCTGGCTGGAGGCCTCGGAGCCCATGGTGGCGACGGTAAGGAACTTCGTCAAGACTGACCCCCTCACCATCGACGCGAACGAATCGGTCCTGAAAGCTGCGCAGATGATGAGAGAGAAGGGAGCTGGAAACATCATCGTGCTCATCGCTGGGGAGCCCAAGGGCATCCTGACGGAGCGGGACGTCCTCAACAGGATAGCAGCCGACGACCTCATGCCGTCAAGTATACCTGTAAGAAAGATAATGACTTCACCGATAATCTCTGTAACCGCCGACACCCCACTGTCGGAAGCCGTGAAGATCATGGCGAAGAACAAGATCAGGACCCTCTTCGTCACCGAAGGCGGGAAGATCTTGGGGCTGCTCAACATGAGGTCCATCGTGGGGGACCAGTTCCGAGTGGCAAAGAACCTGGAATCGTGAGCGACATCTGAGGACCATACTCTTCGTCTGTGTCGAAAACACATTCAGGAGCGTCCTCTCCGAGGAGATCTTCAATTCGAAGGCGCCGCCCGGCTGGCACGCGGAGAGCGCCGGGGTCAACCCTGCGGAGAAGGTGAATTCCGTCGTCCGCGAGCTCCTCGGCGAAGTGGGAATCTCAATGAAGGAAAAGACCCCTCGCGTGGTCACCCCGGCATTGGTCAAGGACGCATTTCGGGTTGTCACCTTCGGGTGCCTAGACCGATGTCCGATCGGCGCAGAGGGAAAGGGTGAGGACTGGCCGCTACCCGGTGCGACAGGGAAGAGCATGGACGAGCTGAGGGGTATCAGGGACGAGCTGTCCAGGCGTGTCGACGACCTTATCATGAGATACTGCCTCCCTGAAACGATAGTCAGCAAATGACTTAGGTGAACCTCCAATGCCGGGAATAGAAGACCTGAGGCAGGAACTCCTCAAAGCGGCTCGCGCCCACGTAACGCTATCCTACGGAGAGATGATGAAGCTCTTGGGCATTTCGAGGGGCAAGCCGCTCTTCGAGGCGATTGTCGCCGTTGATCGGGACGAATACGCCAGAGGAGCACCCGGCTTCGCTGCAATAATCGTGCGCAAGGACACCGGCTACCCTGGCGGTGGATTCTTCTGCGACGACGGGCTCCCTCCCTCACTGCGAAGGCCGTACTCGAGGGCCTCCGACCCGAAACTATCTGCCGCGGAAATCAACTACGTCAAAGTAGCCCAGAAGAGGATCTGGGATTATTACTCAGGCCAGCCGCAGGTATAGAGCTTGGGCGCGCCCTACCAACTCATCCCGAACTCCTTCATGACCTGACGGTATCTCTGAGACTGCTTCGAGCAGAACTCCGCCTCTCTTTCCATGTCGAAACCCAGTTGATTGGAGAACAGGTGCACGTATCTGCTCCAGTGGAAGGCAAGAGGGTCTTCCTCCTTCATTCTCCAGGGGTTCTTCTCTCCTCCCTCCCAGGGGTTCCCGAGTCCCTTTCCCCAAAGAGGATTCTCTAGTCTCGAATTCCTCTTGAGGTCAAGCAGCTTGAGCGCCGTCTCCGAGCCATGGTTGAAGTACTCCTGGGCGGCCTTCCACCCCTCCTTCCCATAGCGGTCCTCCTCCCCGGAGTAGACCCTCCCCTTCTCTCCGTGGCTCCCGAAGTGCCACTCAGTGACGAGCCCTCTCCGTCGCAGGGAGTCAGCCATGGATGCGACAACCCTGGTCTCCTTCAACTTCGACCTCTTGTTCTTCAGCCTTAGCCGGAAACGCACCTCCGGCTCGCGAAAATAATGCCAGCTGATCAGATTCCCAGTCCTCTTGAGCCTCCACACGTAGGGGCGAAGGGTCTCAAGCAGCAGCCTGTCCTGATCCTTCGGCCCTGCCATCAGGTTGACTTCTATCCATTGCTCCAAAAGGTCACGCCGACTCTACATCAGGGGCCGATTTGATAAGCGCGACGCGGTGCCTCACGCGCCTACGATCTCGGCCAAGGCCTTGGCTGGATCAGGAGACTCTGTAATCGACCTCCCCACTATCAGGAAATCCGCACCCGAGGAGGCTCCGCTCCCCACGTCTCCCCCCTGTGGTCCCATGCCGGGCGAGAAGACCAAACAGTCCTTCCCGACGATTTCCCTGGCCTCGGCTATCCTTTCGCCCGACTTTGCTGAGACTATCACCCCATCGGCCTTCCACTCCTTGGCCCTCCGTGCGAAGACCCTGTAGATCGGCTCTCCTCCCTCCAGCTTCAGGGAGTATCCTTCATCCGCCCCCCTGTGGCTCATGTATACCAAGAGGATGACCCCTCCATCCCGAGAGTGCATCCTCTCGACAACCCTCCCAAGGCCCTCCTCCCTTCCCACGAACGGGTTTGCGATGATTGCGTCGAAACCGTAGGCGAGAAGCGAGTCGACCACATTCAGGTTCGTCGATTCTATGTCGTTCAGCTTGAGGTCGGCAATCAGGGGAAGCCCTTCCTGCTTGCACGTCGCTATCACATCCCGGAGGCCCTCGAGTCCGAATGGGAGAAACAGGTGGTGGTTCACCTTGACCGCGGCCAGCCGCGCCTTGGTCGCTTCCAGGACCTGTTCCGCCAGCCCTAGCCTCTGGTCATAGGGGTCAGAGAAGTCAAGTGCCAGGACGACCCTGCTCCTGCCCTTCTCCGCCCGGGCGCGCATCCTCTCCTTGAACGTAGTCAAGCTCTCTCTCTCCGTAGAACGGCCTTAAGACCTCCATCGCGGTGCGCCGCGCCGACCAGCCTGTCAAGGCTGGCAATCCCTTTCCTTTCAAGGTAGGAAACAACCCCCAGGTTGATGTCGTTGAAGATGGCGAACTTCCTGATGGTCGCTGTGCCCACCTGCACCGCATCTGCCCCTGCGAGGAAGAACTCCACCGCGTGCTCCCAGCTGGACACTCCCCCGCAACCCATGATTGGGACGTCGAAGTTCTCCCTGAGTTCGTAGACGCACCTCAGCGCGACCGGCCTGATAGCGCCTCCGGACAGGCCCCCGTACCCATTGGACAGGGAGGGCCTCTCAGTCTCGACATCTATCGGGAAAGCCCTGAGCGTGTTGACCGCCGTTAGTCCGTCCGCACCCGAGTCCACCGCCGCCTGGGCCACTTCTACCAGTCTGTCAGTATTTGGCGAAAGCTTGGTGAACACCTGCTTCTTCGTCCTTGACTTCACAGCCTTGATCACCTTGGACACGACTTCAGGGTGGTGCCCAATCTCCGTCCCCACCCCTGCGACGTGTGGACAGCTGAGGTTCAGCTCGTAGGCCATGAAGTCCCTGTCGTCGAGGGTGTCCACCACCTTCCCGAACTCCTGGGCATCCCCGCCGAAGATCGACACGAACACGGGGAGCCCCTTGCCACCTATCGCCTCCAGGTCGTGTGAGAATCGTTCCGCCCCCGGATTGGGCAGGCCTGCAGCGTTCACCATGCCCCCTTCCACCTCGACCAGCGTCGGCTCTGCGTATCCCTCCCTCGGTTCCGGACCGATCGACTTCGTCACCGCCCCTCCTGCGCCATACCTGAGGGCGTCCAGCACCTTGGAAAGTGAGCTGCCGTGGACCCCCGACGCAAGCAGGGTTGGGTTTGCGAGTTGCAAACCGCCTATTTTCACTCTGATTCCCTCCACGCTCACCTCTTCGAACCCCCGACTTGCTCCATCACCGCCTCGTAATCCCTCTTCGTGATGCGCTTCCCCTGGAACAGAATCTCGACCAACTCGTTAATGTTGGCGCCTGCGTTGAGCCTGACCCCGACCGCCGCGAGATTCGCCTTCCCTCCCTCGAGCCGATCCACAAGGACTGCCGCCTCCTTTACTACGCACCCTCCCTTCCTCAGCGCCTCAACCGCCGAGATCAGACTCCCTCCTGTGGTCACCAGGTCGTCCACCACAAGGGCCTTCCACCCGGGGTGCGACGCCCCTTCGACTCGCCTTCCCAGTCCGTGCCCCTTCTCTTCGCTCCTGACGTAGACCATGGGTTTCTTCAGGGCCAAGGCCAGCGGAGAGGATATCGTGATTCCGGCGGTGGCCACACCGGCCACCACGTCGAAGTTCTTCTCGCCGACCTGCTCCGCCACCTCCCTGTATACATCAATCACGAGCCCGTACACCTCGGGATAGCTCGGGACGACCCTCAGGTCCAGGTAGTAGGAACTCTGTTTCCCACTTGACAGCGCGAACTTCCCGAACCGAAGCGCCCCCGTCCTAAAGAGAGCTTCTGCCAGGGCGGCTTTGCCTGCAAGAGGCTCCGTCAGCCCGCCGCCCCTCCCAGATCGAACTCCCCTCGGCGCGGGTGTCTTGTCCGGTCAGAGAGCTGCGGCGCTTGATTGCGCTTGATGAACGCCGAAGCCGACCGGGCATACCCCTCGGGGTCGAATTCCTGCGTCGTCCCTGAGTCAACGTCCACAACGAAGACAGAGTGAAGCCGAGCGTACATGAGCTCCTCTATGGAAATCGAAGGATTGTCGTAGTAAACGTCCGTCAGCTTCTTGATTTCCGCTGCCTCCTTGGCAGTCCTTGCCCGGACAGGTCTGGCGAAGAAATCCGGGAAATCAAGCACGTAGGAAGGGGAAGTACCAAGGGCGAACTTCCCCGCAAACCTGCTGTACCTGGCGATCTTGCTGGCTATCCTGCTCCGGGCGTAGACCGAGGGCTTCAGCGCGGCTTCCGGGGGGATGAACCCGGTCTCTATCTCTACGATGAGCGGGCCGTCCCCTCTCGTCCCCATGACGTCGCAGACCAGGGACTTGTCCAACTTGTGCTCGACCTTCACGTCGTATCCCTGCTTGATCAGGCTCTTGGCGCAGACGAGCTCAAGAGCTGAGTGGTTGATCTTCACGAAGTTCTTCCTGTAAAGGCCGACGAGGATGTTCGCTATGTCGAAGACCTTGGAACGGACCTCCTGGCCTTCCCCCGCAGTGGCTCTCGCGGTGAGCTCGTAGAGGTCTGCTCTGAACCTCCGAACGTCCAACTGGCCTGCCAGCGCTCTGTCGGGTATAAGAGGCTGAAGCCCTAGCGCCTGTGGCTCCAGCTCTCGTCCAGGATGCGCTTCACCTCTTCGTCCTCGACCTGGTCGAAGGAGCCGTAGAACTCCCCTATCGCCAGGAACGGTCCAGGGGTCTCGAGACAGACGACCCTGTTGCCATCCTCGGTGAGGGTGTCGATGGCGTCAGAAGGCGCGACCGGCACCGCCACGACCACCTCTCGCGGTTTCCTCTTCCTGACCGACATCACCGCCGCCCCGACCGAGCTCCCCGTCGCTATCCCGTCGTCAACTATGATGACCACCTTCCCCTCGAGCTGCGGATAGGGCGCGTCGCCCCTGAACCTGAGCATCCTCTCCTCGACCTCCCTTCTCTTCAGCCTGACCTGGGAGTCGAGGTACTCCGGACTGGCGCCAAGGGACTCGGCCGCAGCCCGGTCCATTATGACGTCCCCCTCCTGGGTAACCGCGCCGAGAGCGTACTCCGGCTCCCCCGGGGCCTCGATCTTCCTCGTGACCACGATGTCCAATGGTGCCCCCAACGCCTTCGCCACCTCGCTGGCGACCACCACTCCTCCCCTGGGAATTCCGAGGACAACGACGTCTTTGCCTTTGTAGTCTTTGAGAGCTTCGGCGAGCCTCTCCCCAGCCTCCGGCCTGTTCTTGAAAATCACTCCAGCCAGCCGCCCGCTCCAGGGTATCCTCTGGTGATATTTGGTTGCCTCGCCCGGCTCTCAGGTGGGATGTGGCTTTCCTCCGACGGCGACCTCGTAGCGTTCCTCCATTGTCGCCGCCCCGGTTTGCCCTCGGTTTGGCCTTCGTGAAGTCCGGGTTTCCCCGTCTCTACGCGCCACCATCCCGCTCGCGGACTGGTACCAGGCACCAAGGCTTTCCCAGGCGCCTCTTTCTTTTCCGCGAATCCAACCTTTTCCTGGTCGGGCGAGTGACTTGTTAGAACCCTCTCGAAGTATAAAGGACTTTCGTCGATTCCCGAATTTAGAAATGCCTAGGCACAGGGTCGGGGCATCATTCCCCTGACGCGCCCAACTTCTCCATCGTCGACTTCTGCCCGATCACCCAGATCTCCCAATGACCGCGGAGCTGCATGTCGACCGCCTTCAGCTTTCCGCGAGGCACCGCGAGGATCCTCCTGACGGACCCGTTTCTGAAAAGATAGGGCTGAAACCAGACACTCGAATGGTTCTTCAAACCGAATCGTTTCATGTTGGGATGGGTTTCGCACTCCACTAGGACGAGCTCCTCGGTGCCGCCTTCAGACCTGTAGCCCAGCAGGTCCGGCCTGTAGGAGGACCAGGACACCTTCTTTCTGGGAGGGAAGAGCGGCTCCTCGACCACAGCGTAGTGCTGGTGCTCAAGCTCCCCCCTGACTATGGCCTTCATCGACCTGTGGACTGAAGACTCGGCCACGGCTAGGGTTGACCAGGGTCGGGATTTCTCCGCGAAGCTCCAGAAGATTAAAGCGACGGCCAACAATTTTCACTCAATTCCAATCGAGCACGCCCCGTTTCCCTCCCAGTTTCCTCCAACATGATATGGTGGTGAAAAGAAAATCTGTTCTTTGTCAGCAAGAGAAGCCAAGCTAGGATAACAGGACGGCCAGACAAGACTCAGCCAGCTCTCTCGCTGTTGGCAGGGCCTAGAGCAAGGGCGGCAAACCGATTCGATTCCGGCCACGCGCGATGCCGGGAATATTCCGGGTTGCCCCCCGGTTGGAAGCCCAGCCTCGTGCCCACGAGAGCCGAACGTGGTTCGACGACCGCGCTTCAGGAAGGCAGAGAAGTCACGACGGTGGAGGACTCATCCCCGTCCGAAGGAGGTGTGGAGCGTAATGCTTGACGCCGAGATCGGGCGCTGAAGGGCTCAAGACCTTCGTGAAGTTCGAAGCCCGAACGGAACGCGGAAGGAGAATCCCGGGAGGCTGGACTGGACAGACAGGAACAGCGAGAGGCGGCTTCGCCAGGACACAATCATTAAAGGGAAAGCCCTGGCCGGCCGATACGAATTGAGCGAAATCACAGCACAGAAAGGAGACACGATTTCTGTCCACTATCTCGGAAAGTTCCCAGGAGGAAAGGTCTTCGACACGAGCATGAAGGCAGAGGCGACGAAGTCAGGGCTTTTCAGCCCCGCCCGCGACTACAAACCCCTGCAAGTCGTGCTGGGTGCTCATCAGGTGATCAGCGGCTTCGAGGAGGCCCTAATCGGAATGAAGGTGAACGAGACCAAGGAAGTGACGCTCCCTCCGGAGAAGGCCTACGGCAAGACGGGCAGGCACCCGATGGCAGGGAAGACCCTTCAGTTCAGGTTGCTAGTCACCAACATCAAGAAACCATAGCGGACCAAACGTCACAGAATCTCATTCAACAGGGGAAAGTCCGGTCAGCCCGGCACTGGCTAGTCCTGTCGCGCGATCTTTTTCGAACGCCCGTGTCTGTTGTAATATGCTCTGACCTTTGCCCTATTGCCGCAGCTATCCATGCTGCACCATTTCTTCGTGTGGCTCTTCGAAGAATCCAGGAAGAGCGAACCGCATCCCTCCTCTTCATTCGCGCACTCCCTCACCCGGGCCAGGTCCTCCGAGGTCAGCAGGTCGGCCGCTGAGCTGGCAATCGGCCAAAGCATCATGTCGGCTGCCTCGGCATCGCGCCAGGCCCAGGCGTACTGATTCCCGGAGTTGCGAAGCTCGAGCTTCCCCATGCTCTTTGCGAGGTGCTCGTTCAGAACCTCGATGTCGCCTTCTTCAGCCTTCCGCCCGTGTGCAATCGCCGAGAAAATCCGGTAGATCGCCTCTCGGAGTTCGTGCGCGTCCTTCACCACTTTGCTTTTCAGCGCTTCATTCTTCTGCAGGAAGGTGCCAAGCGTCTTCTCCTCTTCCCTGCTCAGGAGGCCCTTCCTCGAACTCCATACAAGCAGGTCATCGTAGCTCCTAATCGCGTCCTTGGCATGGTTACTTGTTCGCCAATCCACGGTGTCGGTGAAGTCAAGGCAGACCTCAAGGCTCGTCGGCGATTTGGGCGAACCCTGGCCTTGCATGCTATGCACCCGGTCGGTGCGCTATATCAACCTAACCCCCAATATTGATTATGACGGTAACACATAAATACCCTAACCGCCATACCCCCTGACGGTGGTTTGACATGACAATAGTGGAATACCAGACGGCTGCCGTGCCGGCTCCCGTCCAGAGGTCGAAGCCGAGGCACATAGAAGACCTGGGAGAGGTATCCGGCGAGTTGCTGGAGAAGATCCGCTCCGGGAAGACCTACCTGAAAATCGTCGCGTATCCCTGGGGCACAGAATTCGACCTGTGCGACAAGGAGGCTCAAGCATGAGCCCATACGGCAAGGTCAGTGTCCTGGTCAAGAGCAGGAGAGTCCCTGTGCGTACTGTCACGCTTGTTCGACCAATCTACTCCTCCTCGGGATTGTTCCTAGGGAGCCAAACCCAACAGGCCGTGGTCTATGACACTGCATTTGACGAGTCGCACGCCAAGGCGATCAGGGAAGGAAGGCGACTGTCGTGCAACCTGAGCCTCGACTTCGAGGTCGTCGACAGGTCGAAGGTGAGCCCTTTCAGACGGCTATTGTCGAGGTTCGCTCGAAGCGCAGAAGAGGGCCCGTCTCTGGTCCTTTCGCCCAGTTCTGCGGTCGCGGCAAGATAGCCGCGAGCCCGTCGCCGACTGCGCGTCCTTCGAGCAAACCCTTCAAAGGTTTTGACCGCGAAGCTATTTACCATCCATTCCCCAGGGTTGGGCTGTATTTGGCAAAGAGAGCGTTCACGATAGACATAGGCACGGAAAAGATACCTGTCGAGGGACATGCGCATCAGAACGTGGCAGTAAAGTACCTGATGAAACGGAGGCGTAGCCTCATCTTCACGAAAGACCCCGCGAAGGTGGAGAAGCTCTTCTCTGAAGTCCCGACCAAGATAAGCATAATCGGGGCGAACGTGACCAAGACCTACAAGGTCGCCTGGGAGAGGGTCAGCACCGGCGAGTTCGCCGGGGCCAGATTCACTTTCACACTCGAAGAAGTCCATTAGGACAACCTTTAGAGTCGGGACGGTTCTAACCGGGCTGACTTGAGTCCCGGATATCGACGCGACGCTTACAGAGACGCCATCGACAAGGTGCGGGCTGAACACGCGAACGTCATCAAATCTCCCCATGGGACTGTCGAGTGCCCGAGGTGCGGCACCAGACAGGTGCTCACCGACACTCCGGGGATGAGGCGGTGCCTGAAGTGCGGCTTCGAGTTCAACCGCATGACCTAGGTTCGCTTGTACTTCAATCCCACACAGGTCCGGGGCCATCTTCACGATAATCCCACTCCTACAGATCGTGGCGCCCGTTCTCGTATTGGTCGGCTCACGGGAAGCAAAGAGCCGCCTCGCCGCTAGGTAGGCGCGGAGCTACTTCCTCATCATCGACCTGCTTTCGCCCGTCTTCGAATCCTTCCATGCAACGAAGCTGGTCTCACACGATTTGCACACGAATCTCTGTACTTTCATCGGCTTGGAGGTCTTCGCCCCTCCTACCCACTCTGTCGTAGGCTTCCTGTTTTCAGTGCCGCACTTTGGGCATTGAGGCAATAGGCCTAACCAGGGCCCAGCCGACCAGCCTTAAATAACAATCATCCGGGCAAACTTCGTGGCAGAGAAACCAACCGCGGCTTTCGTTCTGTCTCTCATAGGCGGAATCATCTACCTCATCGTCGGCCTCATTATCGCCGGTGCATCAGCAGTTGCTGGCAGCTACGCCGGAATGGCAGGATTTCCAGGGGTGGGTCTAGCAGTCGCAGCGGTCGGCGGGATAGGCCTGGTCTCCGGGATAATCATGGTCATCGGATCAATCATGATGAACAACTCCGACAAGTCCAGGGTCAAGACCGGCTCAATCCTCGTCCTCGTGTTCACAATCATAGGCGCAATATTCACAGTGGGTGGATTCTTCCTCGGGTTCATTCTGGCCTTGATTGGTTCCATCCTCGGCCTGACCTGGAAGGGGCCAACAACGATGTCAACTTCGGCTCCGATGCCTTCGACAGCTCCGCCTTCCTAGAAGGACGAAGGATTCCGGAAGAGGGTCCGTATTCAGTGGACTTCATGGCGGCCGAAAACCAAACTGGGCGCAGAGCGACGCCTACGAATCCTAGCTCTTCGCGAAGTACTTCTTGAGCGGCTCCCAGTACCACTCCATCCAACCCTTGGCATAGTCCCCCGCCTGCTCAGCGGGTGCCTTCGAGTGCACCATGGTCATCTCCGTCTTCTTGCCCTTCGGTTTGAAGGTCAACTCCACCAGAGACACTGGATAACCCTCCGGCCACTCGGTCGTCTTCCACTTGTGAACTATCCTCTTCCCCTTTTCCAACTTGACATATTTGCCCGTGATGTATCCGTCCCAGGCCGTGAACTTGCATCCGACCCTGGGCGTCCCCTTCGAAGGCGAGCCCGTGAACTTTGAATGTTTGACCGGGTTGACGTAGGCCTCGTACACTACTTCGGGGGCCGCGTCGATGACCACCGTCTGCTTGATCACTTCGAACTTCAGAGTCATGCTTTCTCCTCCAAGAACGAGATCGCCTGGGCATTAAAGCCCTCAGGGTTTTCCATATGAGGAAAGTGCCTCGCCCCGGGGACGAGGACCCTCCGGGCCCTGGGGACCGCGCCCGCGAGCAGCTCTCCTATCCTGCGCAGCCAGAGGGCGCTTGCCTCGCCGTTGATGACCAGCGTCCTCGAGGAAATCCTGCGTGCCTCCTCCGCTGTGAACCTTGGGAAGTCAGTCCTAAGCTCCGCAATCGTCCTTGCGTTGTCAAGCATCATCTTCCTCGCCGCTTCCGGCATCTTTCCGTACGCCCCCTTCAAGTCTTGCACACCGTCCACGTTCAATTCGACCGCCCTCTGCACTTCCCCGCTGTCCAACGCCTTCAGAGAAGGGTTGAGGCTGCCGCTCTGAAACCTCCTGGCAGCTAGGGCTACAGAGGGGGATCTCAAGAGAAGCGAAAGCAGCTGCGCGGAACTCTTCTGGTTCGCGACGAGAAGAGTCGAAACGGCGGGCTCGACCAGAACCAGCGACTTCACCAGG
>JAPCJI010000017.1 GCA_027887005.1 Nitrososphaerota archaeon | reverse complement strand
GACTTCCCTCTCGACAGGAAGTCTAGGACGCAGGCGTACTCCTCATATTTCTTGTCGGCTGACAACAAATCCCGAGATAGACACCTCTACGAAGATCCTAATGGGAACGGGGTTCCTCCGCATGCTGCGGGCATCTGCTCTCGCATCGATATCCCCTTGTTACCTGTTCGGTTTTGGAGCGGCTTTGTATTTAACGATTGGCCGGCCACTAGCTCGAATGCAGTACCTTCAGTATCTTCTCGAGGGTCTCCGTCGGGAGCAGCTTCCGCCAGCCTGAGGTGAATGTCCTCAGCTCCTCGATCGACTTCGGCATCACGTTGACCACTTCCACCGACTCCTCGTCACTGAGGCCGCACTCGGTCTCGAGCTCCTTCCTCAGTTTCTTCGCCGCATCCGAGGGGACCTTCGAGAACTTGGCGGTGTAATCCAGCGTCCGCTTCTGGATCTGGTCAGCCTTCTCGACGTCGATCTTCTGGAGGATCTGGTTCGCTTCGGCGATGGTAAGGAGCTTCTTGGTAGGCTTCTCCGACATCATTTCGCCTCCAGGTGCACCAGGTGCTCCTTCCGTGCGGTCACCGTCTTTACCTTGTGGCCGACGGGCACGTCCAGCGTGACTGCGCGCCTCCCGACTTCCGTGACTGTTCCCACGAGTCCGTTGTACCTCCTATGGGGCATCCCCTTGACCTGTGTCGGGTCGATCTTGACCACCACCCTGTCGTTCGGAGCATATTCTACGAGCAGGCTGCTCAGACCCCTCTTCCCCGACGACTTCAGGAGGGACCTAGTTCTTCTTCTATACCCGTGTGATTTCGCCAAGTTCTAACTTCCCAGTTTCCCTGACTTCCCGGATGTCAAAAGTGCGGCACCTCACTTCAGTTTTTAAGACTTCCGACACTGAAGGTGAAACGAGGTCCCCGCTCACGAACCTCCTCACCGGCAGCCCGCCGTCAAGCTCCGCGTCGATGGTCAGCGTCCTCCCCTTGGCCCGGGCCTCCGCCCGGTAGACCTTCTTCGTGACCGGTCTGTCGTGGGGCCTTTCAAAAACGACCTCCGTCCCCCTGAACCTCCCGCGCAGCTCGGCCAGCAGCTCCTTGGGAACCCTCTTCGCAGCCGTGGCGCTGATTTCTGTCCTGAACCTGAAGGTAGGAAGCCTGACGGGCTTGGAACTCAGAACCCTTCCCGACGCTACGGCGGCCCGCTTTCCCCTGAAGCTGGCCCCGAACTTCTTGGGTATCCTCCTCTTCACTGGATTCTTGACCTCCACGATGAAGGGCCTCCCGGGGGCGAAGACCCGGCTGTCCCTGTCCTCGCTCCCGAGCCAGGTGAAGGTCATCTTCTCGCTCCCTGTGAACCCCGCGAACTTCCTCCGCAGCTCTGTCTCGACGCTGGGCTTCCTGTCGAAGCCGGTCTGCGCGCACTTCTTGCACCCCATCCCCGAACAATAACCGCAGAACTCTCTCTTCTGGGTCACACCCGCAGGCTTGGTGTACCTGGCGTAGTAGTAGACGGGCTTGGACGAGACCGCGACGTCCCCGTCCCCGAGGCTGACGAGGAAGGTCAGGTCCGGCCTGAGCCTGTCGACGCGCTTCCTCAGCTTCGCAGCCACCTCGTCCGCTACGAGCCGTGCGGCTTGGGTCTTGATCGTCTCCTTCCCCTTCAGCTTGAGGTCGGACCGGAGCTCGTCTTCCCGCTCCTGCATCCCTTCGGGCAGGGACACGCCTACAGTGAAGGTCCTGAAATCATGACGCCGGGCCTTGCTGACCGCCTTCCGTGCCATGGACGGGACGCCGTCGAGGAGCCCCCCGCAGACGAAGCAGAGCCTTCCTTCCACCCGCTCGAACCCTCCGCCCTGGCGCTCGAAGCAGCGCTCGCAGAGGCGGTACCCCGGTCCCGCCCTCGACACGCTACTGCGCACCCGCACGGCGCATCATCTGGCGAAGTTCCCTGCCCTTGCTCGTCTTGACCAGGGATTTCATCTGCTTGTACCTGGACAGGAGCTCCCTGACGTCCTTCTCGCTCCTCCCTGAGCCCCGGGCAATGCGCTTCAGCCGAGATGAACTGATCGAATCCGGTTCTGCCTTCTCCTTCCCTGTCATCGATTGGATTATCGACTTGTACACCTTCACCCTGTCCTCGGCCTTGTCCAGGTCCTCCGCGTTGACGGCGCCAGAGAAACCCGGTATGTGCTCCAGCACTTTCTTCAGGGAGCCGAACTTCTTCATCTGCTCGAACTGGACCAGCAGGTCGTCCATGGTCAGCTTCCCCGACATCACGCGCTGGGCCATCTTCTCGTCCACCTCCACCTCCGACTGGCGGACCATGTCCATCAGGGCCTTCAGGTCCCCCATGCCCAGCAGCCTCCCGACGAACCGGGTGGGGGCGAACTCCTCCAGGTCGTCTATCCTCTCGCCCGTCCCGATGAAGAACACCTTGGCACCCGTGGCGGCCGAGGCAGCCAGTGCTCCTCCTCCCTTGGCTGCTCCATCCAGCTTCGTCACCACGATCCCTCCGACCGGGGCCGCCTGATGGAACGCCGACGCCTGGCTGTAGCACTGCTGTCCGATGGTGCCGTCGAGCACTAGGATAGTTGCGTCTGGCTTCACAGCGGCGACCATCTCTTCCATCTCCTGCAGCAGGCCCTTCTCCTCCTTGTGTCTCCCGGCCGTGTCTATGATCACAAGGTTCTTCGAACCCTCGAAGTGCTTCCTCCCTGCCTTCGCTATCTTGACCGAGTCCTTCTCCTTCTCGTCGCTGTATAGCTCGACCCCCGAAGCCGCCGCGAGGGTCTTCAGTTGCACCACTGCTCCGGGCCTGAAGGTGTCTGCAGCGACCACCCCCACCTTGAAGCCCTTCTTCGAATAGAAGCGCGCGAGCTTGCCTGTGGTCGTCGTCTTTCCCGAACCCTGGACCCCCAGCATCACCACTATGCTCGTCTTGTTCTTGTCAAGATGCAGCCCTCCCTCCCCTCCCAGGAGCCGGGCGAGCTCCTCGTACAGTATGGAGACGACCTGGTCCTTCTTTGTGATGCCCGCGGCCGGCCTGTCCTCGAGGGCCCTCTTCTGGACCCGCTCCGTCACTTCGAGGGCCATCTTCACGTTGACGTCCGACTGGATGAGAGTCCGCTGGAGGTCCTTGACGAACTCCTTCACGGCCTTCTCGTCGACCGTGTTGGCTCCTACCAGCTTCTTGACTGCGGCCTGGAGGCCGCTTCTAAGCGAATCGAACATCCGAAGGTTCGCGGCGCCTCCGTGTATTTATTACCTTAAGACCGGTCGAGCTCTCAGGTAATCAAAGACGAAGGTCGGGGCACTCTTCTCAGGCGGCAAGGACTCGACCTATGCCGCATACCTGTCCTCGAAGACCGACGAGCTCGCCTGCCTGATCACCCTCTTCCCTAGGGCCGACGATTCGTACATGTTCCACTACCCGAACCTGAAGTGGACGCGGCTGCAGGCTGAAGCAATCGGGGTGCCGCAGCTCACCCAGGAGACCCCTGGTGTGAAGGAAGAAGAGCTGACCGACCTGACAGCCGCGCTCCGAAGGGCGAAGGAGGCCTACGGGCTGGAGGGGGTCTGCACCGGAGCCCTGGCGAGCGTCTACCAGAAGAGCAGGGTGGAGAAGATCTGTGGTGAACTGGACCTAAAGTGCCTTTCACCTTTGTGGGGCATGGACCCCGAGCGGCATCTGAGGAAGCTCGTGGAGGAGAGGTTCAGGGTGCTGGTCATCAGCGTGTCCGCTCTCGGCCTGGACCAGAGCTGGCTCGGACGCATCCTGGACGAACAGGCGATCGACGAGCTTGTGGCCCTTAGCAAGAAGTTCAGGTTCCATCCGGGGCTCGAGGGGGGCGAGGGGGAGACCTACGTCCTGGACTGTCCTCTGTTCAGAGCTAGCATCGAGGTCAGGAGCGCAAAGACCAGGTGGAAGGCGGATTCTGGGACATACGAGATTCTGGACGCAGGCCTTGCGCCCAAGCCTGGCCCTAGGGGGGTGGCGGCCGGGTCCCCAGGACGACGTTGATTATCGTCATCTGCCCAGACCTGATTATCTGGACTGCGATTGTCTGGCCAGGAATCGTCTTCTCCTGAAGGTAGGCGGATAGTCCGTCGGAATTGAGGATCTTCGTGCCATTGATCGCCACTATGATGTCACCGCCGATCGAGTACTGCGTCCCCTGGACGGTGGAGGTGCTCGTTCCGCCCCGGAGGCCTGCCGTAGCCGCCGGTCCACCGCTCGTCACGTTTTGAATCAGGACGCCGTAGGTGACGTTGGTCCCCTGCAGCTGCGCCAGCTGGTAGTTCATGTCGGCCGCATGGATTCCCATCAAAGAATGCCGAGTGTAACCGCCGGTGGCAACGAGTGAAGGCAGTTCCCTCTCGATGGCGTCCGAGGGTATCGCGAAGCCCACCCCCTGAGAGCCGCCGACTATGGCCGTCGTAATCCCAAAGACGCTCCCGTTGGCGTTGAGCAGAGGGCCTCCCGAGTTGCCAGGATTGATCGGAGCACTGAACTGGATGACGTCAGCTATGGCGAAGTTCCCTGCGAGCGACTCGCCCAGGGTCCTCCCGAGCTGGCTGACGATTCCGAAGGTCATCGAACCAGAGAGTCCAAACGGGTTCCCTATGGCGACTACAGGCTGACCCACCTGGAGCTGCGAAGAGCTCCCAATCAGAAGCGGGTGGAATTCGCTGGAAGGCGCCTGAGACGAGACAACGGCCAGGTCGACGTAGGGATCCTTGCCCACGACGCTGGCAGGATACGCGTCCCCGTTCGAGAAGGTCACTGTCAGGTCGGCCACGTTCTGGACCACGTGGTAGTTCGTCACGATGTATTCAGACCCCTGGAATGTTGTAACAAACCCAGAGCCGAGTATGGTCGTGTTCCCCGTGGAAGAGGTCTGGACCCCTTCAAGCGTTACTACGCTGGGGAACGCCGCCTTGTAGATGGCGACCGGGTTGAGCCCCAGGATGGTGCTGTTCACCGTCGGAGTGCCAGAGGCCAGCTGTGCCCTGAGCTGGGCGTTCTGGTTCTCAAGAGAATTGACGAGCGCCTGCAGCTGTTCCGAGCTGGGGTTGGTTGTCTGGTTGCCTGTCTTGGTCCCCTGAGACACCACGAGGTAGGTTGCCGCCGACGTGGCTATCACGACAATCACGAGCAGGGCCCAGTACTGGCTGGCTACCCCCCGCCTCCGGTAGATCATTGGGAAGGCCACAAATCGACCTACACAAAAACAATGCGGAACATTTCATCAGGTTTGCCCGCCGTCTGCCCCACTTCTTCGGTATCCGGCCGATGCCAAACCTGTAAAAACCAAGGGACCTATCCCTCTGCATCCGAATTGGCGAAAAACCCAGTGGTCAAGGACATCCTCAAGAAATACTCCCAGGTGTGGGCGATCTATCACTCCCAGGCGGTGATGGGCTGGGACCGCGAGACGCACATGCCAGAAGCTGGAGCGCGCTCAAGGGGGATGGCGTCGGGTCAGCTGTCGATGATGGTCCAGAAAGCCACCCTCGAGCTGGACGGGCTCGTGGGGAAGGCGGAGAAGGCCGGGGACCTCGATGACATGGAAAAGGGGGTCGTCCGGGTGCTGCGGAGAAGTATCGACTTCTTCACCAAGATCCCACCCGAACTAGTTGACGAACTCGAGAGGGTGACTGCGGAGGCGACCGTGGTCTGGCGGGGCGCCCGCAAGAAGAACGAGTACAAACTCTTCCAACCCCACCTTCAGAAGATAATCGAACTGAACAGAAAGGTAGCCGAAAAGCTGGGCTACAAGGGGCATCCCTACAACGCCCTGCTCAACCTGTACGAGGAGGATTTCACAGTCAGAGACGCAGACAAGGTCTTCTCCCGGCTCGTTCCGGGCACAAGGAAGACGCTCGCGAAGGTAACGGCTGCCGGCCGCTATCCAAGCAAGCATCCTCTCGAGTCTGCCAAGTACGAAACGAACGCCATGGAGCGCGTCAACGAGGGGGCCATCAAGATGCTCCACATGCCGACGGACAGGTTCAGGATGGACGTATCCACCCATCCCTTCACTGTCGGGATCGCCCCCGACGACGTGAGGATCACCACCCGCTACGAGGGGATCGACTTCAAGTCTACGCTCTTCTCCACGATTCACGAAAGCGGGCACGCGATCTACAACCTGGGGTTCGGGAAGGACCTGGCCTACACCCCGGTCGCCGACGGCGCCTCCCTCGGGGTCCACGAGTCGCAGTCAAGGTTCTGGGAGAACGTCGTGGGGCGCAGCAGGGAGTTCGCAAAACTGGCCAGTCCACTTCTGAAGAAGAACCTGAAGTTCCTGGCGCGCTACGACTCCAACGACATCTACTACTACTTCAACACGGTCAGGAGGAGCCTGATCCGCGTGGACGCCGACGAGCTGACCTACAACCTCCACATCGCGCTCAGGTACGAAATCGAGAAGAAGATAATCGCCGGTCAGGTGGAGGCTTCCGAACTCCCCGAGCTCTGGAACGACACCTTCGAGGAGTACCTCGGCATACGGCCCCCGAACGACACGAAGGGCGTCCTGCAGGACGTGCACTGGAGCGGCGGGTCCATGGGCTACTTCCCCACCTACTCACTCGGCAACGTCATCCTGGGGATGATCTGGCACACACTTGGAGACGGCGAGAAGATCCGCGACTCCGTCGCCGAGGGGGCCCTGATGCAACTGAAGGCCTGGCTGAATGCGAAGATCCACAGGTGGGGAGCAGTCTATCCGCCGAAGGACCTCCAGGAAAAGGTCTTCCAGGAGTCATACAACCCGGAGAGACTCCTGAAGTATCAGGAAGTCAAATATCTGGGATAGAATCTTGTTGAGCAATAGAAAGCTCCTCCTCTTCGGCGTCGTCCTCCTGCTGGCGGTCGTCTCGTTCCCGCTGCGCCCCGTCTCCGCCGCGACGGTCACCGTTACCATCACAGTCACCGTCGCCGAAGCTGGAGCTCCAGGACTCCCCTTCACATGGACGGTCATCGGGTGCGGCGGAGGAAGCGGTCCGACCGGCTCAGCGGTGCCCCTGACACTGACCGCGAGCTGCGCCTACACGATCAACACCCCAGCGGACGGCCTCACGCAAAGAGACAGGCTCACAAGCGGATCGACCTACGTCATGTCATTGCCGGAGGCGGGTTGCGCTACTTCATGTTCCGTCTCTGACACCGCCCACGTGCAGGAGTTGCTTACAGTCAGCGCGAACTGCAACGGAGCCGCCGTGTCCCCCACATCGCCTACAAGCGACAGGTGGTTCAACTACGGGGCCTCCGTCACCGTGACATGCAACGGAATCTGGGGACGGGCCTCTGGAACCGGGACGCGGGCTGTGTCGTGGAATTGGGACGGAGGGGCGAACACTAACGTCGCGACCACAGCGACCTTCACAACCTCCTCTCAGACCATGAACGGGGGTCACACCATGAACGTGAACGTCGGGACCCAGTACCAGCTGACAATCGACCCGAAGGCTACGGCTGCCTTGGCCTCGGTCACCATCCCAACGATAACGAGCGACAACTACTGGTACGACACGGGAACGTCGGTCACCTACACGGGAAACAGCGTCTTCCACCGGGTTTCAGGAGTTGGGAACAGGTCGACGTCCTGGTATCTTGACGCAGGAGTCCCGACCACTCTTTCCACCACTGGGACCTTCACCATACCAGTAACCATGACTTCGGCGCACGCGGTCCATGTCACACTGAAGGCGCAATACCGGATTACCCTCGACACCGGAGCTACCAGCGGGCTGAACGCGATCACCAGCCCTACGATTGCCAGCGACAACTACTGGTACGACACTGGGACAGCCGTGACCCTCACCCTGAACGGCGCCTACTCGAGGACGGCGGGCACCGGCGACAGACTCCAATCCTATACGATAAACGGAGGAACAGCTGTAGCTGTCTCGACGGCGGGAACGGCGACCGTATTCAATGCCCAGGCGATCATCTCAGCTCAGTCTGTGGCCGGCACCACCACTACGCAGTACTTGCTTACTCTGGACTCGGGAGCCGCAAGCGCCCTTGCGACAATCACCCCCACGCCTATCCCAGGGGACAGCCACTGGTATGACGCCGGAACCCAGGTCACCTATTCGGGGAACGGCGTGTTCGGGAGGGCTTCGGGCACAGGGTCAAGGGTGGCGATTTGGTGGGTGGACTCGAGTGCCACAGTCTCCGTACTGACCTCTGGCACCTTCCCGGCAGTGATTACAATGAGTGCACCGCACCTCCTGCACACGGCGACAGTAACACAACTGGAAGTCATACTCACTGGAACCTACGGTGTCTCTTCAGCGACGCAACCGACGATCGCCGGGGATAACTACTGGTACGATTCGGGAACGGCGGTCAGCTTTTCCCTAGACGGGGTCTTCGGAAGAGCGTCGGGGAGCGGGGAGAGGACGGTTTCCTACTCTGTGAACAGCGGACCACCGATTAGCGAGGCCACCGCTGGATCTGTCGTTGTCCTGAACTCATTTTCTTTGACCTCCCCTGAGACGATCACCGTCAGCGCAGTGAAGCAGTATGAGTTGACCCTGGACGCCCTGACGACCCAAGCCCTGAGGTCTGTGACACCTCCGACTCTGACCGGGGACAACTACTGGTACGACTCCGGGTCGAGGATCATTGTCACGGCGAACGGAGTCTGGGGGAGGAATCTGACCACTGGATACAGGCTCGCCTCGTTCTCCGTCAACGGAGCGGCACAGCAACCCGTAGCTTCTTCAGGAAGCATCACACTTCTCGACCTGGCCTCGATTTCATCGTCGCAATCAATCGCCTCAAACAAAGCCGTCCAGTATCTTCTCGTGGTCGTTGGGGGCGGAGGCTCTACCTACAGCGCGAATCCCCCCATCGCAGGCGACACCGGATGGTACGACTCCGGAACCACCCTGAAGGTCATGACAAACGGCACCTATGGGACCGACGGGGGCACACGCCAGCGGGTCGCTTCTTGGACCATCGACAATGGACCTATCACATCTTCGGGCGGGGCGAACCTGGTCACGACATCAGAGATCATCATGGACGCTCAGCACACCGTGCACTTCTTCAGTGCGACCCAATACCTCGTCACGATTGTAGTGAAGGATAGCAGCGGAGCCAACGTGCTGCAACCCTCTGTGATGCAAGTGGATGTCAACGGGGAAACGCACAACGTGATAGGGAATCAGGTTTGGGCCGACAACGGTTCCAAGCTGAGCATCGTCGGAATCACCTGGCACGGGGAGGACGTCACCATGCCTCAAGCGACGCCGTTCGTGGTGAGCCAGGCAGGCACAGTGGACGTGAACACCCGGGTCTACGACGCGACAATCATCGTGAAAGACCTGCTTGGATTCCCTGTCGGAGGCGCGGGCGTTACGGTCACGCTTGCCAACGGAACGGTACTCCATACTGTGACAGGCGGGGACGGGACGGTGAACCTCAGAATGATCCCATTGGGGACCTACCGGGCCACGGTCACAAACCTTGGTACCTCATCCTCAATATCAGGAGATGCCTCGGTGCAAAGCACCGCCGAAGTGCACATTTCTCTAAGCTACTCCACGATAGGCGGGATAATCCTCGTCATCGTGCTTGTCGTGATAGCAATAGTGCTAATCAGACGTCGTCCAAGCAAAGAAAGCGTCTACTAGACCAACACACCTATATTTTCCAAACGAAGCCACGGGAATGCTCTAGATGAAGGGATTCGGGAAGAGCCGTCTGAGTATGACGATGAAGATAAAACCAAAGATAGAGCAAATCAGCCTTCTCGGGGGTCCGGTACGCTCTTCCGCCACTCGGTGAGCTCCTCGGATATCTTCACGAGCCTTGGGTCAGAGTTCTTGAAGAGCCCTAGGTAAGCCACGAAGTCTTCGTCGCTCAGCCGCTCGGTCAGCTTAGGCAGCCCTAGCTCATACCTCTCCACGATTTCGATGCCCTTGTCGAACGCTAGATCCCGGATCAGTTTCTTGAGGGACTTGTCGTCCAGCCGGATCTCGCTCCTCGCTTTCTCCCTCATCTCAGCGAAGGCCTTTTTCACCTCCGCCGAGGTCCGGGTCTTCGCCTGTTCGCTCAGGCTTTCGGCCGCGGCCCGGTCTTCTTTCCCATGGGGAGGGCCACCCAGGCCTTCTTCCATCGCCTCCGCCATGGCCGCGCTTCCCTTCACCAGCGCTTCCGACATGCTCGACGCGATGTTCGCAAACATATGTTCGAAGACGGCCACGAGAATCATGGAATAGTTCAGGACCAGGTTTGCCGCCTTTTCGTCCCTGGTGAGGGCGCCCTTCTTCTCAGACAATGAAAGCCGAGTCCTATTGAGCTACTTCAACTCAACGATAAGTGCTCGGCCAGTTGCACCTGTGCTCTCGACTGCGTGCGACTCGGCCTCGTACCATGCCACTTCGCCCTTCTTCAGGGTGCGATTCTTGACCTTGCCGTCCGGGGACTTTGACTTGTACTTCAGTGACGTAATGCCGTACCCGAAGTAGTTCGGATGGGCGTGCGTGTCTATCTTCAGGCCCTTCTTCCAGTTGAGCTCGATGACCCTGACCTTGTCGTTCTCGAAGAGCACCTTCGCGCTATCGGCAGCTGCTTTGGCTATGTCTTTGGGCATAGCACGGCTTCAACACATTCGCTGATATAAACAGGATTGAGGACTAGCTCCCAGGTTAGCTGGACGACGTCCCTCGCCGGGCGCGCCTCTCCTCCTTCCTCTCTCTGACCTTCTCTTTCTTTTTCTTCTTCCCTTCTCTTCCCAAGGTTCTCTAACTCTGACTCACGGAACTACGCTCTATCAGCTTCCGCCCTTGATGCGCATTATCTTGTTCCTCCCCATCATCGTCCAGAACTCGACTTCGGCTCCCGGGGAAAGTGTCCCATTCAACTCCGCCGTCTCCTCGGGAGTGGGCTTCGGTGTCTCGAATACCTCGAAGGTCTCTAGGTCCATCAGCTGCACCGAAGTCGGCGTCAACGACGTCACCTGTCCGGACCTTTTGTCGATCATGGGGATGTCCACCCTCGATTCCGCCGGCGCCACGTAGCTCTTCTTCGACCCAGTGAAAATCGAAAGGGCCACGAGCCTGACCTTGGCGCTCCCGTGCTTGCCCGGCTTGAAGTGCTCACGGCTCACGACCCTGCAAGGTTCATCGTCAATGATGATGTAACTCCCCTCTTTGACACTGCCAAGTTCTGCGGGTCTGCTACTCAAAATCAGTCGCGCGTGGCTCTCAGGGTGAAACTAAATAAATGTCTCAGTAACAGACCTACCTAACACGGAAGAACCATTGAAATTTCGGACCTACCCGACGAACGCCATCGCTTGGCAGACTTGAATCGCTGATGATACCTACATTTGTCTGAGCCCGCATACGTCCTCGATTCGACGGCCTTCTACGCAGGGATTCCATACCAGGGGAGCGGCCGCTACTTCACGACCTACATGGTCCTCGAGGAGGTCAAACACCACAACGTGGGTTCATCTTTCCTGCACTCGCGTGTCCACGTGACCGAACCCTCCCCCGACGCCCTGAACAGGGTCAAGGCCACAGCCCTCAAGACCGGGGACATGGGAGCTCTCTCCCAGACCGACCTTTCCCTGCTCGCCCTCGCCCTAGACCTCGCCCAGGCGGAAGGGGGCGTGAGCCTCGTCTCCGACGACTTCGCCGTCAGGAACGTCGCCGAGGTCCTCTCAATCCCGCTGGCCCAGACCTCCCTGAAAGGAGGCGAGTGGAAGAGCGTGACCTGGAAGATTTACTGCAGGGGGTGCGGCAAGGAATACACGAATCCGAAGCTGACCGTCTGCCCTGTCTGCGGGACCCAACTGGCGCGGAAGCCCCATACCAGCTAGCCAACAAACCGTTCGAGGGCAAGTAAGCCCAAGTTAACTAGGTCGGTAAGGAATTACTACTAGGTTTAAATACACTATCCACCCCTTAATTGTATAGTGGTATAGAGTGAGCAATCTTAGAACTTCTGCGCTTCAAGTTTCAGACAGGTGCCCCCAGTGTGGAAAGCGGACCCTAGTGGAGGACGCACACACCGGCGAGCTTTCATGCGGCAACTGCGGATACGTGGTGAGCGAGCGGTCAGTGGACCAGGGACCAGAATGGCGGTCGTTCTCCGACGAGAAGGGAGGGAACCAGTCCAGAGTTGGCGCACCGACCTCGATCACCTACCGCGACATGGGCCTTTCGACTATGATAGGAAGCTCAAACAGGGACGCCTCGGGCAGATCCTTGGCCTCCCCCATGCGCAGCTCGATTGACAGGCTGAGGAAGTGGGACAACAGGTCGCCGGCCTTCGGGTCGAAGGAGAAGAACCTCAGCATCGCCCTCCGCGAACTGGACAAGATGGGCGACAAACTATCTGTTTCACAGGCGGTCAAGGAACGGGCGGCGTACATCTACAGAAAGGCGCTCGACCGGGGCCTCCTCCGGGGACGATCGATAACTGGAATCGCGGCAGCTTCGCTCTACGCAGCATTCCGGGACACGGAGACGCCCAGGACCCTCAAGGACGTAGCAGCCGTGGAGAACCTGAGCAAGAAGGCCGTCGCGAGGGACTACAGGATACTTCTGAAGGAGATGGACCTTACCATGCCTGTCGCGGACGCTGCGAAGAACGTGACAAGAATCGCGTCGAAGGTCGGCCTGTCCGAGCGTGTCGCGCGCAAGGCGGTAGAAATAGTGAGGATCACCGAGGAGAAGGAGATCTCCGCCGGCAAGGCCCCCATGGGGCTCGCCGCAAGCGCCCTGTACCTCGCCGGAGTCATCGAAGGGGAAATCAAGACCCAGAAGGAGATCGCCGAAGCTGCGGGGGTCACGGAAGTGACAGTCCGCAACAGGTACAAGGGCCTCAGGGCTGAGCTGGGGAAGCAGCTGGGACTCGAGACCGACGCTCAAATAGCCGCGAGCTAGACCGAACTGGCAGCCGTTGAAGTTCTACATCGTAGATGTCTTCGCGGAAGCCAGGCTTTCAGGGAACCAGCTGGCGGTCTTCCGGAACTCGGGGAACCTCTCCGACAACCAGATGCAGAAGATAGCCCAGGAGATGCACTACTCTGAGACCACCTTCGTCACCTCGGAGAAACCACGGGACGGAGGATACGATGTCAGAATATTCACTCCAGACGTCGAACTTCCGTTCGCCGGGCACCCCACCCTTGGAACCGCCTACATCATCCAGTCCGAGATCATCAAGAAACCGGCTACGCAGGTCAACCTAAACCTCAAGGTCGGGCAGATTCCAGTCACAGTCACCTACAGAAGAGGCAAAGCCGACCTCCTCTGGATGAAGCAGAACGAGCCTTCCTTCGGGAAGGAACTCGATTCCGGGCCCGTCGCCGGGTTCCTTGGTCTGAACCAATCGGACCTCGACGGACGCTTCCCAGTGATGGAGGTCTCCACCGGCCTCCGATTCCTGATCGTCCCCCTGAGGGACCTCGAGGCCATCAAGCGGGTACGCCTCGACCGAGCGAAATACCTCAGGTTCGCAGAGAAACTCGAATCTGAGATCGTCCTAGTGTTCAGCCCAGAAGCGTACGAAAAGGGGAACGACCTGAACGTCCGCGTCCTCGGCCCCTCCTACGGCATCCCAGAGGACCCGGCGACCGGCTCGGGGAACGGCTGCCTCGCAGCGTACCTCGTGAAGAATAGATACTTTGGCGCCCCTGAAATCGACGTCAGGGTGGAGCAGGGATACGAAATCGGGCGGAAGTCGCTCCTGCTACTTAGGGCGAGGGAGCAGAATGGAAGGATCGAGGTGAACGTGGGCGGGAGGGTCCAGTTCATCGCCGAAGGAGAATTCACCGGAAAGGTCTAGCGAAAAGTGGACCGGGGGGGAATTGAACCCCCGACCCCCCGCGTGCGAGGCGGGTATTCATACCGCTGAACTACCGGCCCTGAATCGCGTCCGCCCAAAGGCTGTATTTAACGGAAACCAGTGATTAGCATCTCAACCACGCCTCCATACCAATATTCCTGCTCCTACCATCCCTGGATGAAAGGCACGATCATCGTAGTCGCGATGCACCGACCAGCCCTGGGCCGGCGTCCTGGTCCAAGAGGCGTTCCGACCCTTCTCATTCGAGAGAAACCCTTTTCCAAGACACTCCGAGACGACCTCTGAGAATGCCCCGAACCGACCTCGAAGACAGGCTCTTCTGGCTGGCGACCGAGAAGGAGATCAGGGACGCCGAGACCACCGACGCCTACTTCCTTCACACCAAGAAGGTCCTCCAGAAGAACAAGATCGACTCGCGGGTGGTGATGGAGGTCTACGCCCGGGACGTCCCCTATGCCGACAACTGGGGGATATTCAGCGGGGTCTACGAAGCTGCGAAGCTCCTGGAAGGCCTCCCTGTCAACGTCTGGGCCTTCGACGAGGGAGGCGCCTTCGTCGCGGACGGGACGAAGGCAATCTACGAACCCCTGATGGTAATCGAGGGAAGGTACGTCGACTTCGTCGAATACGAGAACCCGCTCCTGGGTCTGCTCTCCTCTTCGACCAGCGTGTCGACCAAGGCGGCGAGGTTCAGAATTGCGGCTGGCTCCAAGCTTCTCCTCAGCTTCGGAACCCGTCGCGTCCATCCGGCCATCGCCCCCATGGTCGAAAGGGCTTGTTACCTCGCGGGTTTCGACGGGGTCTCCAATGTGCTCGGCGCCAAGCTGCTCAAGGTCGTCCCGTCCGGCACCATGCCCCACGCCCTCGTGCAGATCCTAGGGAGTCAGGAGAAGGCCTGGCGTCTGTTTGATGAAACCATGTCGAAGTCCATTCCACGGGTGGCGCTGGTGGACACGTTCTGGGACGAGAAGTCGGAGTCCATCAAGGCGATGGAGGTGCTCGGCCCCAAGCTCTGGGGAGTCAGGCTGGACACGCCAGCCTCGCGCAGAGGCGACTTCCGGAAGATTGCAGAGGAGGTAAGGTGGGAGCTGGACATCCGCGGTGGGAAGGAAGTCAAGATCATAGCGTCGGGCAAGCTCGACGAGCAGGCGATGGCCTCGCTCAACGACATCGTCGACGGATACGGAGTCGGGACAGCCGTCGCCTATCCGCCTGTTGTCGACCTCAGTGCGAAGATAGTGGAGGTGGGCAACGGGACAAGGAAGGAATTCAGGGGTAAGAGGGGAGGCCTCGGCGGGCGCAAGGCAGTATTCAGGTCACCGGGATTCAGGGACTTCGTAGCCCTCGAGGGGTCGGTCAAGGGCCGTTCTCCCGGTCTTCTGAAGCCACTTCTGAAGGACGGGAAGATGGTGAGGAAATTCGACAGCATGGATGAAATCCGCTCAAGGGTGAAGGGCGAACTCGAGGAACTGAAGACTGCGCAACCATCCCTGTCATGGAGGTGACCCGAACGAAGACCGCGCTGGTGGTCGTAGACGTCCAAAGAGACTTCTGTCCCGGGGGCTCGCTGGCAGTGAAGGACGGGGACAAGGTGGTTCCGAAGCTGAACAAAGTGATCGCGGCATTCACCGAGGCTGGCCTGCCCACCTTCTTCACACGCGACTGGCATCCGCGCAAGCACATTTCATTCAAGACCAGAGGTGGAAACTGGCCCCCTCACTGCGTCCAGGGGACGCTCGGGGCCGAGTTCCATCCGAAGCTCAAAGTTCCGAAGGACGCTGCAATCATCAGCAAGGGGATCGACCCAGACCTCGAGGCCTACTCCGGCTTCCAGGGGTCAGACCTGGCCGGGCGTCTGAAGGGCCTAGGGGTCGGAGAGATATTCTTGGGGGGGCTGACCACCGACTACTGTGTCAAGGAAAGCGCTCTCGATGCGCTCGGCCTCGGCCTCAGGGTCGACGTCCTCAAGGACTGCGTAAGGGGGGTGAACCTCCACCCAGACGATTCGAAGAAGGCCCTGAGAGAAATCGTCACGAAGGGGGCAAAACTTTTGTCTTCGACGGACGCAGTAAGGCTCGCAACCCGCGGGCCTTCGAATCGTTCGCGGTCAAAGTCCTTGACGCTTAAATAACGTCCGGTCCCTCCCAGACTGACCTTGCTAGACCCGCTGATCATTGTGATTCTGACCTATCTGCACGTCGCTTCTGCGATAGGATGGCTCGGAGGCGCAGTCCTCTTCATCTCAGTAGTAACCCCTGGCCTCAAGACGCTCAGTCCTCCAGCAAGCTTGGAGTTTCTCGTAAAAGTGGCGCCCAAAGTCACCAGATTCTTCTTGGGCATCGCAACAGCTACGATAGTTTTCGGACTGGCCCTCTTCTTCTCCCTGGCCGGCAGTTTCCCTGGGAATGGGATATACATCGGCCTATCTCTCGGCCTCATCGCCTATCTCATCGCCCTGGGTGTCACAGTACCCACCTTCCGCAAGGCCGACCGGCTGGCGAAGGAGATCATGGCGGGCGGACAGGCTGGCACTGCGCCAGCTGAACTCGCGGCGACCATGAAGCGTGCCGGAATGGCTGCCACAATCGTAGTGATACTCCTCCTGCTCGCCCTCATATTCATGGTCTCTTCGGGCTCCGGATACTACTGAAATCTCTGGACTGGACGCGCAGCAATAGAGTCATCATCCTGACCTTGTGAGCCAGTCCTGATCGCCCGTCGTAGCACGCTGCGCGCCAGGCCGTAGAACAACGGGCGTCTTTCGTTATTTATCATTTGTGAACCCGCCCGGTCTCGTCAGATTTTTTTAGCCGACCAAGAAGGCTCGGAGACAATTTGACCGAAGAGACGGAAACCGTGAGCTGGTGGCAGGCCCTCGCCGAGGACCCGGACTACTACACCAACACGGAGGAAGGCAAGAAGGAGCTCGCCGACATGATCCGCAAGGAATCCGAGAGGCTCCTCCAAGAAATCGGCAAGTCGGTCAAGAGGACGAAGGAAATCATCTGGTTGTCTCGTTTCTGCGGCGACTGTCAATACTTCAAGCAGGAGGGGCGTAAGATGGCCTGCGGCAAATGGCACGTCCGCATCGTCAAACCATTCCACGGACGCCCGCTCTGGGAAAGCATCCCTTCGCGCAGGGGGACCGATGAGAAGGAACTGGTCGTAAGGGACATAGACTGGGACGCGAAGTGGAAGGAGATATCGGACAAGATAGTCGAGATGGCAGTCAACCTCGTCAACGGCGGCTATCCATACTTCTGCTTCACGAGCAAGTAGTCCGGCTGAGACCTAAGGAAGCCGAGGCCCGACGGTCACTTTCTTCCGCGCCGGACAAGGAACACGCCGAGGATTAGGACAACCACCAGGGCAACGACGACGCCAAGGATCGGATAGCTTAGGAAGAGCTCGGCGTGGGCTGTCGACAAGGAGGACGCATCGCCGCTGATGCTGCTCTGAAGTCCCAGATAGGAGACCGTAGCCTGATATGCCCCAGCGGGGACCAACCCAATGTGGGCGACTCCGTCGGCGCTAGTCGACCCTGTGGCCGTGGTCCCATGCTCAGACGAACGCTGACCGAAGCTCCCGACACGGCCAGCCCCAGCGGGTCGTTGGCCCCGACCTTCAGGTCATAGACTCTGAGGGTCAGTGAAGTTCTCTCAGGGCCTGATACCACCGAAGTGAGGTTACCGGCCTGATTCACATAAATCCCTTCCCAAACAATACCGGTGATAGTTATCGTGCCAGAGGCATCGGCCCAGAAGCTCGACCTGTTGTAGGGCTGAAGTGTTCCCGAGGAATTGATGTTGAAAGCCTGGGGCCGAATCGACACCGACTTCGAAGCGTCCCAGAACGAGTAGGATATGAAGAACTGTCTCTCCCCGTTGAATATCACAATGTGGGGCGCATTCATCTGAAGGACCAGAATGAACATCCCCGACGAGTTCCGGGTCACCTGGTTGGCCGTGCCATCAATCGAATACGACGCTAGGTTCATCCGACTCGCGAACGCGGTGGTGTTCCACGAATCGGCAGCGGTCAGGATCACACTCGACCCGCCGTCGAACCAGGAGTCGCTGGTGGACGACTGCGGAGAAACGCTTTGGATCTGACCCCCCGACGCATCCAGGCTGTACTGGCGCACCGCCTGGAGAGCGACAGCCTGAGCCGAGCTCATGACCAGTGACAAGGAGAAGGTCCCCGAACCAGCCCTCGCGACGCTCCTCTGTTGTCCGTTTACGGTCATAGAAACCACGTTGTATCTCGAACCAGTCCCCGACATGTTCCACACGTAGTGGAACACGGCAGTCACATCGGTCCCAGAATCGTACCACAGGACGTCGTTGGGGACCTGAGGCGAAGTCAGCGAGGCCACGGTGTTGGGAGCGTCTTGGCCCAGTTCCAGCTGGTACTGACCGACTGAGCTGAAGGACACGGTATGCGGCGAATCCACGGTCAGGCTGACGGTCACTAGGGCCAGAGTGGGGCCGACCGCCACCTGGTTTCCACCGTCGACGGAGTAAGACGTTACCCTGAACCCAGCGCCCGAGCTACGCCCGTAGACGCCGGCAGAGGTAGCCTGCGCCAGGCTTCCGGCATCATACCATCCTGTGACGCCCGGGCCCCTGTCCCCGCCGGACACGCTCAGGGTGTACTGGTGTGTGTAGGTCAGGGCCAGGGTCTCTGACGCTAGCGCGGTTCCGGAGACCGACTGCCCGGTGTTCCATCTTTCGCTCGAACCCGACCCAGGCAGCTGGGCCGAGACACTCCAGGAGGTACCATAGTCCAACTGGTAGGTGTTCGACGCCGTCGACAGTGACGTCGTCACCACCTGCCCACTCGACATGTAGGTCAGCACAGGCGCGGAGTACCCCGACCCGCCTCCGACGACCGTGTAACTCAGAGTGAACGCTGTGGTAAGGGGGCCGGTTATGAACAGGTACGCGTTGCTATACTCCGTCGCGTCGCTCAGGGTGTAAGACAGAATCGTTCCTGGCGGGGTGTAATTCACGACTCCCGAAGCCTGACCGAACAGCAGTGCGCTCGTATTCGCATTGAATTCATCAATCCACATGGTCGCGGACGAAAGCGCGAACGAGGGGTCGCTGTACTCCGTCCTCTCGACGTTCGAGTGGAACGGCTGCTGGTGATACCACTCGGTCATCAACCCTGTGAAGAATCCATGATTGTTCGAAGCCACTGACAGCCCGATGAACTGCGTCGAGCCCGCGGCGGTGTAGGTCTCCGAGGCAGTCGCCCCGGTGTTCCAGTCCTTCGCGCGCAATACTACGCTGCCGCCCGAAAAGTAGAGATTTAGGAGGACGACGTCGCCATTGCTGACTGACCCTGATAATTGTGTGATTCCGCCGCCATTCGCGGGGTCGACGCTCGACCCGGTCGAGTTGAAGACCTCATAGTTCATGTTGAAACCCGCGGTATAACCGGTGCAGAATCCGGATATTGCCCCGCACCAGTCCCAGGAGATCCCGACCTGGTACCAGTAGCCAGTGTCGCCCAGCCCATTGAGAAGGTAGGCAGGGCCGTAGCCATCCGACTCCTGCTGGACTATGGCCGTGACGTTGTAGGCGAGGGAAGTGAATGTCTGGGTGAACGTGAGGCCGAGCTGCTCGTCGTAAATCGGAATGCTTGGACCGGAAGCGAGCGGCATCGGTCGCTCCGAGGCCCTCAGTCGCGGATTCAGCTGTGGAACGCCATGCGGCCGAGTCGCCCCGGAAGGAATCGTAATCTGCGTCGTCGGAAGAAGCAGGAGCAGCATGACCCCGGCAGAAAGGCACCTCGAGGCCACAGTGGAACGTGACCGCCGAAGGGGCGCTCCCAAGCGGAATTTGGCTCTCATTCCGAGATATAACAAATTGGTTGAGGGAACTACCAACGCAATCAACAAGGACTCGGTGATTGACCTATAATGGCCGTGCTGGGCAGGAAGCCTAGCTCAGCTTGACGAATTCCTGAGGCCCGCTGACAGGGGAGACGACGACCGCAGTCCCGAACGCGATTATCTCGTCCATCGTTGCCCCAATCTCTGTGGAATCGAACATGACGCTCACCACGGCATTCGCACCCAAACCCTTCGCATGTTCGGCCAGCCTGTCCAGGGCCTGCTGCCTCGCCTGGTG
>JAPCJI010000016.1 GCA_027887005.1 Nitrososphaerota archaeon | reverse complement strand
GTTATAAGAACGTCGGGGTGGAATTGAGCCTAAGTTGCAAATTTGACGGTAAGTGACGGGATTCTTGCGAAGTCCTCTCATCCAATGCTCGTTGTTATTTCTGGGTAGAGCCCTTTGACCAGGTCGGAGAGCTCCGCGAAGTCCTTCTTGTCCACGTCCACGTCTATGCGGGCAAGCTCGACCGTCTCTCCCGACCTCTTCTTGATGACGATGTGCCCCCTGGCGAACCTTCCATGGTCCTTCAGGTCTATGGAAGAAATCTGGTTCCGCGGAAACTCGGTCTTCACGAAGGGGAGCACGTCGGCGATCTTCCCCCCTCGCTCTACTACCAGGCGAAGCGCCCCTACGGTATTGAGCAGGAACTTCCACCTGTCCCTCATCACCTCGAACTGGATGACCCGCTTGTCCGTGAAGCAGATGTCCTTGTAGTAGCCCCCGAAAAGCACCGTCCCCAGGACCTTCTCCTCGGAGGTGCCCATCGGCTGACTCGTCGTGAGTTCCAGCTTCTCCCCACAGCTAGGACAGTATTGGGCGCCTTCAGATGTTTGCTTGCCGCAGTTCGGGCAGAAGCTCACAGGTTTTCTTCGGCCTCTCGGTCTTTATTCTTTCCTCGTATGGTTCGTGTCGCGGGGTCTAGCTGCGCTTTCTTCGCAGTAGGAATTTTGCAACTGCCAAGGCCCCCAGGGTCAAAGCTGCAGCCGGAATCGCCCAGGCGGGCAGGGACGCCGGGACACCCAGGACGAGGAAATCACGGTAGACGAGCTCACCGTCTGTGTCGCTCCCCTCGGCAAGACGCCGCCGACGCTGATTAATAGCCAGCGAGAAGTCCGACTGTGATGGAAAGGAAGTCTCCTGCATGGGTCAGGGCAGTCCATATTGTCCTGGGGATTCTTTCGATAGGGCTCACTCTGGTCGTCGTCCTGAACCCTGACTTCGGGGCCGGGACAATAGTATTGCTCATGGGTTTTGCCGTCCTTCTCAACTCTCTAAGAATTGCGTCGGCCGGTGGCGTGCCTCATCTTCCTCGTCTGCTGAGAGGTCTGAGCCTGGGTCTCGGACTCCTGACAGCGGGGATCGTGGTCTTCGTCATCCTCTCGCCCGGAATCGGCCTTTCGACCCTGGCCCTCCTGCTCGCGGCGGGGCTGGCAATCCAGGGCTTGGACAGGGTCGCGCACATGGTCCACCGGGGACATCCCAGGTGGCTGAGGGTATCAGCCCTAACAGTCGGGGTGGTGACGATTGTGCTGGCCGGAACAATAGCGGCGTTCCCCAACATCACCCTGTTCACCCTGGTCGCCTTTCTGACCCTTACCCTCCTGGTCAACGGGATCGAAAGCATCGTCGTCGGCATCGCCCCGAGCTCAGCGAAGCAACTGACTCTCGTGAAGCTGGTCCTCTTCGCACTATTCTACGGCTTCGTCAACGTGAACTGGATAGACCTGTACTACAACCAGGTCCCCGCCTACCACATCTGGCTGATTCTAACCTACATGGCGCCCTTCGGGGTGCTCCTCGTCTTCCAGGGGTTCAAGAACTGGCAGCTCGCGTTCAGTCTGGGGCTGCTGGTCTCTCTGGTGAACGACCTGGGGTACTACTTCAGCGGGGACCTGTTCTTCGGGTTCCATGTGCAGCTATTACCGTGGCTGAGCGGGCAGCTCGGCTTCGAGGGGAGCACAGTCCTCTTCGTCTTCCAGGGGGGACTGTTCATAATCCCCGTGACTTCGTACCTGATGGCCGCGTCGATCTACGGAAGGATCGCGGTGGTGGCTGGAGTGCTCTACCACTGGTGGAGGCGCCCGACTAGCCTTCCTAAGTAGGACCGGGCGGTTCTTCTTGTTTGTAGCTGAGGACGCGCCTAGTAGCCCCTTCGGAATTCTTTCACTTCGCCAGTGGTCGAATCGAGTATCAATAATGCGGTCTCTGAGAACGTTGCCTTGGGCTTCTTGAACTCCACGTCGACCTTCCAGAACCCCTGAAGCTCCTCCAGCTTGGCAGATTTGATCTCGAACTCGTCGGCATCCACCGCGGTCTTCAGGAGTTCCGCCACCCTGGCCTTGACCTTCTCGAAGCTCAGGACGGGCAAGAAAGCCTCATCGAGTTCGTTTGTTGGCTTCAGGTGATATAAGGTTGAGTCTAGGCGGCTTCCCTTTCAGCCGGAAACATGTCGTAGTATGATGAGGACTCCGGCCATGTGCGAGGCCCTAGAGGGTCAGGCGCCTCGAACCCCTCCGAGGCAGCATCGGGTTCCACAGGTCTCCCTTCGAGGCCTGCTAGGATCGCCCTCAACCAAGGAAGGGGAATCTGATGGCCGTTGAACTTGCCCCCCTGCTCTATGGCTGCTTGGACCACGTTCCTCTGGTATTCGATTCCGCTCGAGTGAGCTGAGATGAAACCGCTGGGGACCCTCGTCGGGGAAACCAGGAATGTATCTTCGCCGGTGAACTCGAAGTCCGCCTCGACTTCGGGCTCCAGCTCTCAGTCCGCGTCCCAGGGGTCTCCTCCACTGGGATTCCTGACCATCCGCCTGATCCCTTCGATCATCGGCAATGCCATGGTCGGGAGGGATTTGATACACCACTTTTGGTGAACTCGTCGCCAGGCGTTCACATCGGTTGAACAGGGTTCGGGTGTGACTGGCAGCGCTGGACGCTCGTGCTCCCTTTGATAGACTTCTCCGCCGTGGGATGAAAGGCCCGAGCCCACTGACCTACTGATGCATCCCGTCGTGGAACCACTTCACGAGCGAGACCTCGTTGGTGTTTCCCCGCTCTTCAACGTGGACGATGCCCCGCTCCGAAAGAGCAGCTACAACCCTGTGAGTCTTCAGCCTTGACAGACCGGCTTCTTTCGTGATGAACTTCTGCAAGTAAGTGCCCCCGTGTGCGTCGAGCACTCCCACCACCTTCCTCTCCTCGGGCTTGAGGGTCCTCAGGACCACAGCGATCGTCTCCCTGCCGTTCCCCGACGCGTAGTTCTTCATCTCTGGGACCACGAGGAAGTAGATGACCCCCACCATGCTGGCGAGGACGATGCTCAGAAAGAGCAGGGATGAGAGGGGAATCAGAATTGTCAGGTTGGGAGAGAAGCCTCCCTGCAGGATTTGCGCGAGCACGCCAAGCGGGGACTGGGTGGGAGAGAGAAAGAGGGCGAGGATGTAGATGGAGACCGCAAGCCCGGCGGTGGCGGCCAGGAGCATGATCAGGAGTACCTTGAGCTTGTCCATCTGTTCTGCTCCCGCCTACTCCTGAGTTATCCCCTTTGCCGTACACGAGCCCACCGAGCTATGCGGTTCTCCCACGGCCGACCACTATTGCGCCGGCGCCTTCCATCTCAGCGTCAGTATGCTGCCGACCATTCCCAGGACCGCCCCGACAATGAAACCGCCGAGGCCGATGAAGCTCAGGATAGAGAAGACGAGGATGACCACGCCCCAGGTCCTCCGTTGGCCGACTTTGGCCAGGAGCATCACCGCGGAGACCAGGACTATGGCTCCGGATATGATTCCGAAGACCCCCATGATTCCGACGATGCCCGACACTAGGGCCGGGATGCTGGAGGCATTCATGCCTGGCGGCACGGTAAGGTTGGGGAAGTTCATGCTCGGGAGGATGAAGGCGGAGGCGAGCACGAGGAGCACCCCGCTCAGCGTTATCACGATGCCGCCCAGGAGGGCGAGTATCGAGCCTGTCTTGGGATAGGCAGATGTCGTCTGTTGCGTCGTTATTTTCTCCATGGGCAGGGTATGGTACCGGTGGTGGTATGGTAGTTTTCTGATACGTTCCTGATACCGACCCCCACTTGGGTGATACGATCTTGATACAGCGGCCTTGAAGCCTAGAACGGACCGTCGTGACGGTCCAATGGCTACTTCTTCCGCCCGGTCAGAGAGATTACCGGGATAATCCTCTTGGTCCCCCGCTGATATTCGGCAAACTGCGGGTAGAGGGCGGCCTGGCGTCCGTAGAGGGTGTCGCGCTCACGGCCTTTGACTTCCTCTGCATGGACATCGACGGTGTCGTCCCCGACCTCAATCTGGACGTCTGGTTGGGCCATGAGATTGAGGAACACCAGTCCGGGTGTGTGTCCGCGTCCCCTTTTGATGCGAAGACCAGATGACGCTCACCGTCTCTAAGGTACATGACCGGGTTGACGCGGTGCTTGCCGGTACGCCTGCCGAAGGTGTGGATTAACAGCAACGGCGCCCCTTGAAAGTAACCGCCGACCTTTCCGTGGTTCTTTCGGAATTCTTCGATAGTCTTGGCGTTGTAGTCTCCGAATCCGCTCATGAATAGGTTTCCTAGGCGGAACAAGATTAAATAACTTACAGACCCGTTTCAGACGGAAATTGCCGAAGGGAGACATCTTCTCGGAAGTGGAGAAGCAGGCGGACAGCGCAACGGTCTCGAAGGCCTCCTGGAGGGGGGTACTGAGCCTCGACATCCCCACCTTGGGCCTGGGCGCGGTCGAGTATCACCTCAGAGCTGCGAAGGCCCACGGAGACCTGCAGCCGGTGAAGGTGATCAAAATGGACAAGAAGACGGGGAAGGAGGTGGTATCCCGCGAGGTCCCAAGGATCTACCGCTACAAAGAAGGCCCGAGCGGAGAGAGGCTCGACCTGCAGGAAGTTTCTATGGATGAGGCGAAGAAGTTCGTGAAATACAAGGGTGAGTTCCCCGTGACCGTCAGGACCGAGAAGAGATACTTCCTGAAGTACGAGCTCGAGTTCACCGGCAAGTGGATAGAGGTCCCGCTGAGCCAGACGATGGACAAGCAGGACGCCGAGGAGGTCGAGCCCTTCGACAGGACGACGAGGATTCAGGTGGAGAAGGACGGGTTCGTCCCCCTTGAAAGGGTCGCCGAATACAAGTTCAAGGAAGTCTACCAGCTCGCCCCGGACGCGGACAAGAAGGTGGGGGAGACGAACACCAGGGTGACGCAGCTGGCGCGGTACTTGACTGAGAAGTCCATGGGGCTGGTCGCGTTCTTCTCGTGGGGGAGGGGGTACAACTTCTACACGAGCGTCATCTATCCGTATGAGAGGAAGGACGGCCGCCTCTGGCTCCTCATGGGGCTGAGCGAAGGAATACTGAAGCTCGACGACGCCTGGGCGCTGGCGGAGGAGAAGGGTTCGGCCAGACTCCCGGCGGTCCCGGTCGCCAGGAAGAAGCCGAAGGCCGTCATCTCGAAGTAGCGTTGAGCGACGAGCTCCCGACATATGTGCAGGAGAACTACTCCAAGGCGGTGAAGACCGACCTCGGAGCCTGGCTCGCGACCAACCCTCTCCCGGCCATCTGTGAACCGAAGTTTGACGGAATCCGGGTCTTCCTCTTCAAGAGCGGAGAGAAACTTGTGCTGTCGAGCAAGCACGGAGGGATCTACACGCCGAAGGGAACCCCCCAGGTCTTTTCACGTATCCCGGAGTTCCTACACGCTCCCAACAAGATGATCCTCGACGGCGAGTACGTGGCGCGGGAGAGCAAGGGCCTCTTCCTCTTCGACGTCCTGCAGGTGGACAACCGCGACCTGAGGCCGAAGCCCCTGACCGACCGGAAGAAGGTGCTGAGGGAGATTCTCAAGGGGACGGGCCTGGAGGTCCCCTACAAGGTCGCTAGGACTTCGGGGAAGATCTTGGAGCTGCGGGACGAGACGGTCAAGCAGGGAAGAGAAGGGATTGTCGTGAAGAACCCGGAGTCGAGCTACGGCCAGAGGAGCTCATGGCTCAAGTTGAAGAGGTTCGACACCGTCGATTGCTTCGTGACAGGGTATCAGGCTACTCAGGAGCTGAAGAGCACCGGCATTCCAAGGTCCTGGGCGGTGGGGGTGTACGATGATGGAGGCCAGGTGGTTGACATCGGAAACGTGGGGTCGACCGTGGAGAAGGTGGACCCCCGGAAGGTGAAGGTCGGGTCGGTCGTGGAGGTGAGGTTCCAGGAGGTCACCCGGGACCGAAAATTGCGCGCCCCCTTCATCCTTCGGATACGCCACGACAAGACGCCGGACGAGTGCCTGCTATCTCAGCTCTCCTAGGAGGCCTAGGTTTGTCGTTCAAGAAAGACCTGGAGCTAGAACAGGCGGAAAGATTAGCTCTGGACTTCCAGGCGAAGACCAAGGACCTGTACAAGAAGTGCCTGCTCGCCGGGAGCATAAGGAGGAGGGAACCCATCGTCCATGACATCGACTTCGCCGTGATTCCGAGATGGAAGAACTTCGGCATCTGGAAGGACAGGGTCACGAAAAGAGTCCTCGAGATTGGAGGGCATGTGGTCACCTTCGGAGAGGTGATTTCGAACTTCAGGTTCCGGGGAGCCCAGGTCAACCTGTTCATCTGCCTGAACGAGGGCGCGTGGGGGGTGACCCAGATGTGGGCGACGGGCCCAAAGGGTCACACCATCGGGATGACGATCAAAGCCAGGGACAGGGGGCTCGTGATAAACTCCAAAGGATTGTGGACGCGCGACGAACCTCCCAGGCTGATCCCGACGAAGACGGAGGAGGACGTTGGGAGAATCCTTGGCTGGAAGTTCAAACCCCCGGAGGCGCGTGGGAAGGGCTCTAGCCGGAGCCCCAGCCCGTTGTGAAATCCTAGGCCGCCTTCAGTTTTTCAGCTAGCCTCTCGGCCAGAACTGCGTTTTCCCCAGTGTCGTCGTGCCGCAGATAGACGTAGGCCTCAGGCGCCCCCTTGGCCGCGTCGAGGATCCTCTCAGCCCACTTTTCGATAGTCCTCCCATCGTAGGAATCCTTCCTCAGCCGGAAGTAAGCGAAACCTCCCGTGACTCGAAATACTGGTTCCAGGTCCTCGGTCTCCGCTATGCAGAATCCCGCCCCGTGCTCCTCGAGCGTTTCGAACGTTTCATCCTTGAGCCACGACTCGTGCCTGAACTCGAACACCCGTTTCTTGATGCTCGAAGTCTCTGTCAGGAACCCTCCTAGCAGACTGAGGTCCTGCTTCGAATATGGAGGCAGCTGAAACAGGACTGGGCCCCTCCTCGGACCGAGGGAGTCCAGGGCCTTCGAGAACCGCACGGCAAGCTCGGACGAACCCTTCCCTAGCTTCTGAATGTGAGTTATCATGCGGAGGGCCTTGAATGAGAACCTGAACCCGTCATTCGTCTTCTCGGACCAACTCTTCAGCATCGCCGTGGTGGGCTGGGCGTAGAATGAGCTGTTGATCTCCACGCTCCCCAGACGCCGGGAGTATTGGGACAGAAACTCGTCGCTCTTCGCGTCATCGGGATAGAATCTCCCCTTCCAGCTAGGATAGCTGAAGCCGGAGACCCCGACGTAGGCCTTGGTGGTCAGGTTTACCAGGTGTTCCCCGTCTTCACTGGAAGGAAAAGGTTTCTTTCCTCGGGGGCAGTCGGCCGCAAGTCAGAGCTAAAAGAGACCTGGAGGACTTTGGATATGTGAAGTCCCATGCGTTAGGTTGGTTGCTTGCAAATGACCAGCCTGCCGTGCGTTACCATGCTCTGAGAAACCTGCTCGATCGAGGCGATGACGACCCCGAAGTCGAAGAAGCACGCAGCATGATCCCGAAGAGGGGCTGGGCCGCTGACATTCTCAAGGAACAGAAACAGGGCGGCTGGTGGGTCTCGAATGAAAGCCTGTACAGGCCCAAGTATCTTTCAACGAACTGGATGCTGCTGATTCTGTCGGACCTCGGATTGACGAAGGAGCACCCGAGGATTGGGAAAGCCTGCGAACTCTGGATAGAGCGATTCGCCAAGAGCGACGGTGGGTTTGGGGTTGACGATGACAAGAAGAGCGAGCTCTGCCTGGTCGGGAACACCGCCAGGGCGCTTGTTATGTTCGGCTACGCCGACCACCCCAAGATCAGAAGCGCCTTCGAGTGGCTGGTGAAGAACCAGAAGGAGAACGGAGGATGGCACTGCTGGGGAAGGAACGGTGTGATAGACGCCTGGGAAGGAATGAGCGCGTTCGCGGTCTACCCGAGGCAGAAGTGGACGAGGGGGATGAAGAGGGCAGTCGAGAGAGGGGCGGAGTTCTACCTGAAGAGGAATCTGCACCGAGAGGGCAAGGTGTACGAACCCTGGTACAGGTTCCACTATCCCGTCCACTACTACTATGACATTCTCGTCGGGCTTGACATGATCACCGCACTGGGCTACTCGGACGACCCCAGGCTCAAGGAGCCGCTGGACCACCTCAGGGGAAAGATGGGGAAGGACGGGAGATGGAATCTGGATGTCGTCCACCCCGACGCTCCCTACGCCAAGGACCCGAAGTACGCGAAGAGGTTCACTCCATTTTCTCTCGAGAAAGCCGGAAGGCCGAGCAAGATGATAACATTGAGAGCGCTCACCGTCCTGAAGCGCGCGGAGAGGTGAAGTGATGTCGAGCTTCGCTCAGGGGACCTTGAAGAGGCTCTTTGGGCAGACCGAATTGTACTCGCAGGCCCTGCACTTGCCGACGCTCGTGCTGGATGTGGGCTCCCTCTCCCCGAGCCAGTAACCCCGCTTCTCCAGCACGCTAGCTACTGCCGCGCGCCTGTCATGCGAAAGGACGTGAACCTTCATCGTGCTCTTGTATCTGGTCTCAAGCTCCCCTACCTTGTCTGACTGTAGGGAATCCGACACCCTCTCGACCCAGAGCCTCCTTTCCTCTTCGGAGAGTCCTTCGGTTCTAAGTCTGACCAGGGCTAGTCCAAGGCGGGAGCAGTCGAACCCCATCAGGTCCAGCAGGAGCGCGTAGATTCGAATCTGGGCCTCCTGGTCCTGCCATAGGGAGCTCGGGTCGCCCTTGGTCGTCTTGAGCTCGACGAGCCAGAGAGGCCTTCCTTCGGACCACACTATGTGGTCGGGCATGCCGATGATCCGGAGGCCTCCGACGGTGCCCCAGACCCCCAGGACGGCGAAGCTCGGCTTCTTCCTCTCTACCAGCTCTACGAATTGCTTCTTGGTGATCGTCACCTGTGGGATGAGTTCGTCGTGGAGTTCCGTACCCGAGTCCTTCGCCTCAGTGGGAATCTCTCCGAACGCGAACTCGTTCTCCACCTTGTACTCGCAGTAGAATTGACCTGAGATGGCAGATACCGCGACGAATGCGGTGTCGTGGCGGTACTCGGGCTTCCCCGAGAGGTGGAACTCCTCTTCGCGTCTCCAGAGGTCCTCCCAGAACGTCACGGCCGGACGCTTGGACGTATCCATTTGGAGGTATCTGGCGGCTTGCCGGTAGATTAACGCTCAAATCCGACCGCCGGTGTTCTGCTCTTGTTAGGAACAGTTAGTCTTCCAGAGACTCTCTGTCGTAGGGTTTCCCCAACCCCTTTGGCAGGTCGGCGGTCCGATAAGCCTGAATCATGAGGAAAAGGGCGACGATGAAGGGAATCATCAGAATGACCTGCGTTGGGGCGTTGATCCCCAAGACCTGTGAATAGAGTGCCCCTGTTTCGACACCAGCAAAGAACAATGCTCCTAACAATACCGAAAGAGGGCGGAACCTTCCGAATAGTGCGATGAGTATCGAAATCCACCCTCTCCCACTTATGAGAGTGGTGGTGTATGTTCCAGTGAACGCCAACGGAACGTAAGACCCTGCGAGCGCTATCAACGCCCCCCCTATCGCTATCATCACGTACCTAGTCAGTACCACGCTGATTCCAAGCGAATCTGCAACTCGGGGTGATTCCCCGACCGACCTAACTATGAGCCCGTATCTCGTCTTGGACAGGAAGAACCAGATTAGAATGGTCGCGAATATGGCGAAGTAGAAAAACGCGTTCTGGTTGAAGAGAATCTGGCCTACGAATGGCAAAGATGAAAGGTATGGTATGTCCAAAGGCTTGAGAGTCGGAGCTTGCGGGGGACTGAACGACACTCCTATGAACACATCATAAAGTAGCGTGGCGAAGCCGGCGCCTAGGATGTAGAGGCCAATACCGATGACGAACTGGTCCTGTCGTAATGTGACTGAGAAGAAAGCCATTATGAGGCCAAAGAGCAAGCCTATCGAAGCCCCCGCGACCACTCCATAGACGATGCTGCCTGTGAAGTGAGCGACAAGGAATGTAGCAGAGGCGCCTGCCAGCATGACACCCTCATTGAAAATGACAAAGACTCCGGAATTACCTGCGAGCGTCATTCCCTGGGACGCGAAGATGTAGGTCACCGAGACTGTCATTACGTAGGAAATGAACGACTCGACCGAGGTCATTTCGATCTCCTTCGAACCACGTTGGCAATGAGAACCAATAACAGAATCATGGCCTCGATGACGAGCACCAGGGGTGCTGGCACGCCCATGGTTCTCTGCATGGCGTTGGACCCGACTTCGATTATCGTGATCAAGATGGTCGTGAACAACACTCCAATGGGATTGCCCATCGCTATCAGGGCAATCATCTGTGAAAGGACGCCGTAATTCAGTTGCATCCCATCAATCAGCCGGAACTGATAACCCGCCAGCTGAATCCCCCCAGCCAAGCCAGCTATTCCGCCAGCTACGAGCAAGGAAAGCGGACCTAGAAACCTGGTCGATATTCCAAAGGCAAAAGCGGCTTGCGGGTTGTCGCCTGTCGCCCTGATTTCGTATCCTTTGACCGTCTTGTATACCAGAAAATAAGCTGCGAGCGGCATTACGAGTGCCAGCGCCACCCCTAGGCTATCGCCCACCGACGTGGTTATTGCTGGAATCTGGTAGGGCGCAGGTATCGGAAGAGTGGAAGGCTGACCCGAAAGCGTGTCATGCCAAGGACCAAGAGCTACAAGAGGTACCATCTGGTAGGCGATGAAGTTCATCGCGATGGTAGAAAGAACCACGTTCACATTGAATTTGTACAGGAGGAGGGCCGGAATCACAGACCAAGCGGCTCCGAAGAGTGCGCCCGCAATGATGAGTAGAGGTATTGCGACAACGGGTGGAAGTGAGGGGAAACTGAAGGCGAAGATTGTTGCTCCCACGGCCCCGGACAGAAACTGACCTTCGTTGCCCACGTTGTACTTCTTTGTCTGCATGGGTAGCGCGAATGCGAGTGCGAGTAGGACCAGGGGAACAAACTTAGAGATGAAGACGCCGAAGGCGATAAGACTCCCAAATGATGAGACCCAGATTGTCGAGTACCCTTCGAGTGCGTTGAACCCCAACAGGGTCAGGACGATTCCCGCGACCAGCAAGGCTGCGGCAAATGCAATCGCGTAAGGGATGAGGATATCGAAGTAGGCGGCCCAGGAATTCTTGGCCAGTTTGACTATCGAACTCCACCCGGGTTCTCTCCGGCCATCATTGCGCCTATCACATACTTGTCAAACTTGGGCCCCGTGACGCTCTCCGAAACTCGACCTTTGTAGATGGCGGAGATCCTGTCGCTAACTAACATGAGTTCGTCGAGGTCTTCGGAGATCAGAAGGACTGAGGAACCGGTGGATATGTGGGTCAACAGGCGCTTGAGCACGAAGTCTGTCGATTTCAAGTCGAGCCCCCTAGTCGGGTTGTGAGCGACTAGGAGTTTTGAGGATTTAATCAATGACCGGGCGATTAGCAGCCTCTGTATGTTCCCACCTGAGAGCTTGGCAGCGGTCTCTTCGGGTCCCTCGGCCTTAACTGAATAGTCAGATATGGCACGTTGCGCTTCCGAAACCGCCTCCTTGTAGTTCACATAGGGTCCCCTGGCAAAAGGAGGTTCTCGATGATGGCCCAGGAATAGATTTTCGACTATCGACATTGTCGGCAGGAGTCCGTCTTGCATCCGATCTTCTGGAATATAGGTCACCCCCGCATCAAGCATCTTGGCTGGAGATGAGCTGGTCACGTCGACACCCTGGATGACTATCTGACCGTGTTGAACCTTCCTTATGCCGGTTATTGCTTCGGCAATTTCTCGCTGGCCATTGCCCGACACTCCTGCGAGCCCAAGTATTTCGCCGGCTGCGATTGAGAACGAGGTGTCTTGGACGGCGACCTCGCGTTGTGCCCCCAGGACCGTGATCCCTTTGACTTCGAGAATCTTCTCCGGACGTGCCGCCGACTCTGGTCTCGGCCCCGAGAATTGGAGCATTTCATTAGACCGTTCTTGACTTCCCATCATCAGCTCGATCAATTGCCGATCCGTGACCTCTTTGCCAGAGAAGCTCCCTACGATTTGCCCCTGCTTCAGCACTGTGATCCTATCGGAGACCTCAAAGACCTCCCTGATCTTGTGGGTGATGAAGACCACTCCGAGCCCCCGCTCCGCAAACTTCTTCACAGATTCGAGTACAGAGTCAGCTTCCTGAGGAGTAAGGCTGCTTGTCGGCTCATCTAAGATCAACAACTTGGGCTTGGTGCTCAGCGCCTTCAAGAGCTCCACTCTCTGCTGAGCACCCACAGGAAGCCGTTTGACCTTGGTATCCAGATCCACTCCAAGTCCATAGGCTTCCGCTGCTTTCTCTGCGAGGTTTCTCGCGTCGTTGTAGTTGAGCATCATCCCCCTTGAAGAATTGACCATGATGTTTTCTAGGGATGTGAAATTCCCTATCAGCCTGAAGTGTTGATGGACCATGAAAACTCCCAGGGATATGGCGGTCTTTGGCCCGTCCATCTTCACCGGCCGCCCAGCTATTGCGATGGTCCCCTTGTCAGGTTTGTACAATCCAAAAAGGACATTCATCAGAGTTGACTTGCCGGCGCCGTTTTCCCCGAGGAGAGCATGGATTTCCCCTGTGTTCAGCTTGATGTCCACGTCAGCCAGAGCGATGGTATTCCCAAACTGTTTTCGGATCCCATTCATCTGAACAAACGGAGGGGGCTGAGACAATGAGATGGACACTATGTATCGGCTGGTCTGTCTAGATATTCATTTCTGGTGAGGCCTTGAGACTGGTCCATGAGTCAGTCATGGTCTCCTGCCAAAGGCTGATTCGAAAGCATCACCGGCGGCACGGAAACACCCCTTGGGTGCACGGAAAAGACCAGCGCCGATCTGGCCGATGCCAGCGCTTCTGTGTGCAATCCCCACGTCCATCACGGGCATCAGACCCCGGGCGAGGACCTTACCAATGCTGATTCCTGTGGGGACGCCGCGATATGCCAGATACGGAATCTTGTAGTAACTGTGTTCCATAGTCGTTATCCGGTACATCCTCTTGGTGATCTCATTGGCCCATGAAATGGTCCCTCCTACAAATTCAGTCATTGCAGGGGCCGCAGCCAATGCGAAAGCTCCGAGACCAGTGCATTCTGCCGCAAAGGAATCGCCCAGGATGGGACAAGCGTCCTTTGCCGAGTAAGGTTCAAAGTACTTGCCACGTACGGCGGGCACCCCTGAGCGGAACCATGTGTAAGGGGGGCGTCCACTTCCCAGTCCGCTGACTCTGATTGCGAAGTCCTTTCCGTTTGCCGACATGGCAGTGACAATGGAGCTCCCTTTCACGCCGTGGCCCGCATCCAGGCTAGCCTTCGCTGCCGCCATCGATAGATTGAGGAAGAAATGTTCGTTGCCACCGATGAACTGGAGAACATCGTGAAGAGCCGTGGCTCCGTAGCCCGCTTTCGACAGAGAAATGGCCGCCTTCTGGAAGAAGATGAGTGAGGCCGACTTGTTCCTGTTGTGGCACTCATCACCGCGTCGGACCGCTTCCGCGATTATTTGCCTCAGGTTGATTCCCCCGGAGCTACGAATCGCGTTCCTTAGCGACGGAGCGAGCACATCCCTCATCCAATTCAGTCTAGCCAGGACATCTCTGTCGAAGGCACCGAAACGGAGAGTTTTCGTCTTGCCCACCCCTTCGTTGATGTTGGTGTAGGCCTTGTTACCGAACGTCCTGTTCTCTATTACAAACATCGGCATTGATGGGGTGACGATTCCCGTCATGGGGGCTATGGCTCCATGGTCATGAGCCGATGAAATCGTGACCTCGCCTCGCCTAAGCCTGTCGATGCCTATCTCGACTGTGTCTGCACTCCCCTCGTAGACCTGGGCTCCCCCTATTGCATATCGAGTAGGTTCAGGTAGTTCGTCCACTCCTATTGGCGGGCCCGCATGGAGGAAGAGATCGGATTTGATTTCAGGTATACATTGGCTAGCTGGAAGAACGTCAACGAGCCAGGGCTCGGACTCGATGATCCTCTCGGTTGACATCAGGTTTGCTTCTTTCTTCAAACGGCAGACGCTCGCTCGTTGTCCTGTTAAGTCATACCTACTTTTCTGGGTGTATCTGTTGAAGGAACGTGGACTCAAAGAGATAAATCCGATCGACTCGCTCGCCCTGCATATGGACAAGCTCTTGATTGATAGTCCTGAGGTTGCCAGTGGTGGATCCATGTATTCTCAGGCAGTCAAAGCGGGGAATGTCCTCTATGTTTCCGGCCAAGTCGCCTTCGACCAAAAGAATGCCCTCATTGGAAAAGGAGACATTGAAGCCCAGACGGTACAAGCGTTTGAGAATATGAAAGCCCTGCTAAAGGCAGCGGGCATGGGATTCGATAACGTGGTGAAGATAACTGTCTATCTGACGGACCTGGCAAACAGGCCGAGCTTCCATCGAGTGAGGGAGCGTTACTTCGATTCGGACAAGCTCCCGTCTAGCACTCTAGTTGTAGTGAAAAGCCTGGCGCATCCTGACCTTCTCGTCGAAATAGAGGCCGTCGCTGTCGAGTAAGCCTACGCGTAATAGTACGGGGTCCTAGACAGGATCTTGGCTCCACTTGAGGTGACCTGGACCATGTCCTCGACCCGGACACCCCCGAAACCGTGTTTGTAGACTGCAGGCTCGATAGCCAAGGTCATGTTCTCTTTGAATGTGGCTTTGCTGCGTTCGTCAAGTATCGGGTATTCCCACAAAGCTACGCCAATGCCATGCCCGAGATTGTAGTTGTACTCGTAAGGTGGACCCCACCCTCCTTCGCGGAGGACCTTCCGCGCGATACTGTCGACCTCGGCGCATGAAGCCCCGGGTCGTATGTTCTCGATTGCCTTCTGTTCCGCCTCGTAGACTAACTTGAAGACTTCTAGTTGGTGTTTCGAGGCACCTCCCACGAATTTGGTCCTCGAGAACTCCGAGTTGTAGCCTTCGTAGATTGCACCGAGGTCGAAAACTACTGTGTCCTGGTGCCTTATCATTCTGTCCGTTGATGTTTCCTTCATCGAAGCAGCATTCTCTTCCGACATTACGAGGGTGTGCGTGGCAGCTTCGGCTCCTGCCAGTCTCATCGCATGCTCGGCTTCTGCTGCAACGTCGAATTCTTTCGCGCCCGGGATGCATGCTTCGAACGCTTTGTCGAACCCCACCTCGGCGACGGCTGTGGCCTGTTCAATCACTTTGAGCTCTTCCGAGTTTTTCACTGACCTAGCTTCAGCCAGCAAATCATCTCCAACTACGATTTCTACACCCTTCAACTTCTCGTGCAGGAGTCTCCCGAGTTGGTAGGTCATGCCCGAATCTATTCCGACCCGTTTTCCAAGACCTAGCTTCTCGAATTCTTCTGGCCATTTGTTCATATCCACTGGGATGGCCCTTACTTCCTTCAAGTACTTGAAACGAACCTTGGCGAACTCCTCGTAGTACCAAATCGGAAAGAGCACGGGCTTCGGCTCGTCGGCGGGGAGCACAGCGACCATTGTATTGAGCATGAAGTAGGAATACATCGGGCTGTAACCCGTCAGGTACTTCACATTCGCGACGTCTCCAACAATCAGGGAGTCGATTCCCCTCCCCCTCATTCCTTCCCGAAGCTTCTTCCAATTGATCTCGTACAGCCTCTCCCAGTCAACGAATCCGAAATTCTGTTCGAAGATCTGTGGCATACAGCAGAGACCATTCAGATGTGATATCTAGTTTTCGGCGAACCAGTTAGGGAGTAGGTGAGAACCGCTATAAGTAACACGTTGCCCGCACCTCCAATTGATTCTGATTGAGGATGGTACCGTAATACCACTCGACGGAACAAGGAGATTATTGCAGCACACCTCCCTCGCCGTGAATGATAATGTGATTGTTGGGGTTGGCGAACGGTCAGATCTCATCAAGAGATTCGGCGCCCCAGAAACGATATTGAATGCGAAAGGAAGATTCGTTCTTCCTGGCCTAGTGAATACCCACACGCATCTCTTCCAGACGTTGTCGCGTGGACTTGGGATGGACCAGAATCTCGACGGTTGGTGGAGGAGCGCGATAGGGAATGTGGCTCCAAACCTAACCCTCGATGACGTCTACGACGCTGCCATGGTGGGTTGTATAGAGGCCATCAGAAGCGGGACGACAACAGTCAACGATTTCATGTATCTGGCTTCGAAAAACGAGATGAGTGACAGAGTGATCAAAGTGTTCGATGAAACAGGCATACGCGGAATTCTTAGCCGCGGAATCATGGACTCGGTCGAAGACAGAGCACCCGCCATGACGCAGAACCTGGACGAAGCGATACGCGATTTCGAAAGGTTGCATAAGAAGTACGATAACCCAAACGGCAGGCTCCGCGTGTGGATCGCGCCCTCGGCCTTCTGGTCTACATCACTCCGGGCATTCGAGGAATCGATGCATGCAGCACGCGAACTGGGAGCGATGATTACCTTCCATAGCTCTGAGAGCAAATCTGTTGTGGATTTCTGTATGAAAACATACGGTGCAAAAGACATCACGGTTCTAGCCCAGCGACACCTTTTGGGACGGGATGTCCTTGCGGTTCACTGCGTGTGGCTTGACGAGGAAGACATCCAGACACTCGCGAGAAACAACGTCAGCGTGTCTCACTGCCCATTGGCAAACATGATAATTGCGGATGGCGTTGCGCCGATAAGAGAGATGCTGAAAGCCGGCGTCACCTGCTCTCTTGGGACGGACGGGGCTGCGAGCAACAACAATCAGGACATGCTAGGCGTCATCAAGTCGGCAGCTCTTCTCCAGAAGGTCCATTATCTCGACCCACTCGCATCGAGCGCTTGGAAAGTGCTGGAGATGGCGACGATCGGAGGCGCGAAAGCTCTTGGAATGGAGGGCACCATAGGTTCTCTGAAAGAGGGATACCGAGCGGACATCATAGTGGTGGACTTCCGGAAGCCGCACACGACCCCTGTCTACGACCCTGTGGCCAACCTCGTCTACTCGGCGAGGCCGGATAACGTCGTAACAGTGCTGGTTGACGGGAAGGTGATTATGAAGGAAGGCGTGCTTCAGGGGATAGATGAAGCCTCTGCAGTCCGGCGTCTCCAGGAAGATGCTGAGAAGCTAGAAAAAGTGGGAGCGGGACCGCTGGCCTAGTCTGGCCTATGGTCCCGCACCGGGGTCAGTTGTGTTGAATGGGACTGTGGTCGCTCCGCTCTCTAGCTGGCTAACTATCGTCTGGATCCTGCTACTGAGACTTGACGCCGCATTCGTAAGCGGTAGTTTGAGGTAGTTGTCGGTTCCGAATTTCAACTTGTAGGTGCCGCTGTATGTGCCACCGTTGATCTGGCTATAGACGTAGTTGAGTGGACCGGTGAAATTGAAGACGAAAGCGGTCAGTTGATTGTGCGGTGCAGAGCTGATCTTGTCTGTGTATTTCGCAGTGACCAGAGTGTGTGTGTTGTTGATGACCTGAACGATTCCGTAGTATCCCAGATTGAGCGAGTTGATTATCACATCTGCGCCCTGTCCAACCAGGGCCTGGGTTGCGCTGGAGGCCTTTACAGGGTCGAAGAAATCACCTGTCCAGTACCTGAGCACTTTGACACTGCTGTTGGTCGCGTGGGCTGCCAGAATGATTGCATTCGCCTCTGCCAGTGAGAAGGGTAGCTTCAAGGCTCCCACGTAAGCGATTGTGCCAGTGTGGGTTGCGAGTGCTGCTGCGGCACCGACTGCGTACATTCCTGGAATGTAGTTCCTGTCGATTACCCAGACGTTTGAGCGAATCTGTGCAGGGGGAACGTCTGTTTCTAGGATGAACCTGATGTTTGGATTCTTGGATGCGGTTCCGTTGTCGGACACACCGGGCCCAACGGCTGAAGCGAATTCAGCACCGTGAACCCAGATGATGTTGAATCCCTGGGACACGTATTGAGATACTGCGGTGTCCAAGTCTGCCGGGTTGACGTTCTCTGAGTAGGCAGTCGTTATACCTGTAGACTTACCCACTGCCTGAAGGGCCTGTAGACCAAGAGCCTCGTAGTCGTTGTCGTTGACTGGTCCGGAGATAATCATTGCCATCTTGTTCTTTGTGGCCGCGGGTCCCACCCCACTGTAGTAGTAGTAATAGACGATGCCCGCAAGGGCGATTATGATGATAACTGCGATGACGGTTATTGTAGTCTTGTTACTTATCGCGCGTTTTCGCATGTGCGACACTTGACGATGAATGTGTTATTTAGGCTTAGACCCTAAAGATTAGGTGGCACAAGAAGACTCATTGTCCATTCGCCGCCATGACTGTCTCCTGTGTCTCAAGTGCTATCAACTTCTCTTCGTCGGTGGGAATTGTCAGAACTTTCACCTTAGAACCGGAGGGGCTCAAATCAGACTCCAAGCCAACAGCTGATCGATTTTTCGCCTTGTCGATTTGGACCCCAAGGTACTCCAGGCCTTCGCATATCATTGACCTGATTATTGGGGAATTGTTTCCTATCCCAGCGGTGAACACGATTACGTCCAATCCGTCGAGCACAGCGGTACAGGCCCCAACGTACTTCCTCACTCTGTAGGCGAACATCTCCATCGCCAGTTGACATCTCCTGTTCCCCTTCTCAGCTTGCTCGATTATCTCCTTCATGTCGTTGCTCACACCCGAGATTCCCAAGAGTCCGCTTTTCGTGTTCAGCATGTCGTAAATCTCGTCGAGAGTGAGGTTTGCGACCTTCGAGAGGTAGTAGATTGCGCCCGGGTCGAAGTCACCGCTCCTTGTTCCCATCATCAAACCCTCGACGGGTGTTAGGCCCATACTGGTGTCGACTGATGCGCCCCGGTCGATTGCGTCGACCGTTACTCCGTTTCCAAGATGGCAGACAACAATCTTCAGGTCGCTCAATGGCCTTCCGAGGATTTCTGCCGTTCGTTGTGAGACGTACTTGCAGGAAGTCCCGTGGAATCCGTATTTTCTGATTCTGTACTTCTCGTAGAGTTCATACGGGATAGGATAGAGATACGCTTTCTCCGGGAGCGTTTGGTGGAAAGAGGTGTCAAAGACTGCCACTTGGGGGATTCCAGGGAAGAGTTGTCTCGCAGCTTCAATCCCTGCCAGGTTCTGAGGATTGTGGAGCGGCGCTAGAGGGATGCACTCCTCTATCTTCTTGATTACGTTCGGCGTAATCAGAGTCGACTTCGTGAACTCATCTCCTCCATGCACGACCCTGTGCCCAACGGCTGAAATCTCGGACACATCTTGGATTACGCCGAATTCGTGATGTGTCAGGTACCCTATCAGGATGTCAAGACCCTCCTTGTGGGAGGGAATCGTGAACTCCTTCACGACCTTCATTCCCCGCGTCTCGTATTCCATATGCGACTTCGACTCGCCTATCCTGGTCACCATCCCCTTTGCCATCACTTCTCCACTCTGCAAGTCGAGTAGCTGGGATTTTATCGAAGAGCTTCCACAGTTAAGAACGAATATTTTCATTCACTACTCTCTCCGTTCAGGAGTGATGATAGCTTGCGTTATTTAATGCGCGGTGACAAATCCAGAAGCGAAAATGGTTTGAGGCTTACCCTCTTCCGCGGAAGGGAGGCCGTTCGGGATTTACCAGAAGACTAGAGCCCAAATCCGACATTGAACCTTTCTGAGTGACAGGAACCACGGCCCTAGCCCCTAATACCGGCCCGCGGCACATGTCAAAGGCCCTAGGTTCCTAACGCTTGTACCGACGGGACTTCTTCGCCCACCTAACAAGTCTCTGCGACGCCGAGCCCTTCCCGTGTTGCATTTCGTTCATGAAATGGGCGAGCCTGTCGGTCTTGTTATCGATTATTCTTAACTCGTGAGCAGCGTCGACGACATAGTTTGTCCTGGCCTCGTCGCTGCGCGAGTTCGTTGCCCTCGCGAGTTTCACGAGGGCCCTGAGGATTTGGTCCGTCTGCGTTTTCGAACGACCTCGGGTTCGACTTCGGGTTCGGGGTTTTGACCTTCGACCTTTCATGGGTGTAGAGGTGCAAACGGGCATATATGCGTTGGCGAGGCGGATGTCGCCTAGGCGATCTCTAGCAATCCGCGTGGCACCTTTGGATTATCCCCTCCTTGGGGGTGACTGTGGAGAGCTTGCAGGAATTGCTGGATCAGCGGGTCAGGCCGGGCCTGTACAAGGAGGTATCCGGCGCCGGCCTGTCAGGGAGGAGGTCCAGAAAGGACGCTAAATGATTGTGAGCTCGTCTCTTCTGCTCTCCTTGTCGCCACGAGGGGAGTTTTAGGGACCTAGGTAGTCAGAAAGGATATCGCTCTCTGTTAGGAGGTTATCCCCTCCTTCGTCCCGTGACACTGGCAGGGCACCTAATCGAACCATTCGGCTTGGCGGGTTAGGCGGTCGGTATCGAGTAGACATTGTAATCCCGACAGGCTGCAGGTAGGGTGAGCCAGATTGCACCGCTGTCCCAGGGCTACTCCGTGGGACTCCTCCCGGAGACCCCTCCCATTGAGACCCCCTCTCATGGCTCTGTCAAGGGACCCCCCTGGCGAGACTGCCGAGCCCCACCCCTCCTGGCATTCAGAATCGGTCTTCACTTATTAGTGAATCTGCCTGCGACATTCCATAAGGCAGTCTCCGGGGACTGCATCCTTCGCTAATAAGTGAAAATTGATGTTGCCCGGATGCGCCTCCCCCGTAGTTCCCCGAATTGTCCTAGTAGTCCACTTGCAGGCCTACCCGGCAGGCCTACCCGCAGTTCATCAGGCAGTCAGACAGGCATTCCCGCAGGCTTGGTTGGCCTGCCGACATTGGAATTCGGTCCCATCCATCAGGACAACCGGGGCGTTTCAGGCATCAACAGGAAGTCTTCGACTAGGGTTCAGCCGCCTGCCTCCTCCCGAACTGATGGATTGAAGAGAAACTGTCGCAGAGGTTATCCCCATCACTGGAGTTTGATACTTGTTATAGCGTTGGCCATCGGGTGTCTAAAGAAGCAGAAGCAGTATTTGGTAAGCATCATTGTTGAGGCTGGGGGACCAGTCCTCCGATTTGCAGAGCAATGGGTTGCGGAGGTCCTGCGGGCGGATTAGTAGGGGCAGCGATGTTCATGTCGACAAGGCTAGGCACCACACTAATTGTACATTCTACGGCAAGATCGGTGAGAAAGTCGGTTATCAGCGGCGGCCGTGCGCCTAGCGCGGGTTGACGTTGGGTCGCAGTTAGAAATTGAGCGTTCCAGAATCCTGGGCCTGTCGGCCATTGGTATTCATTCAGGTCCTTGTGTTCGATGACTATCGCAGGTATATGGGTTCGTCCGGCACGCGCCATTTCGAAGGCTCGATGAATGCCATTTGCCAGCACAAGAATATCTCCGAACTTTCGGACTTGGACCAGGTTGAGGTGTTCGAAACTCACGATGACCTTTCCCGCGTGGATTCGTCGTCGGACGTTCTGAGGTCCCATTCCATAACGTGATGAAGTGAAACGGAATCCATTCGGAGTGATGATCGCCTCGGATGGAATCAAGGGGTTAGGAGGTAAGGCGTAGTTGAGGAGACCTGCCTGGTCGCTCGAGTCCGGTGGCAGAGTCTCGGGCTCCAAGTTGCAGAATATCTGAACTGGCACAAGTCTGTCTATGGGGACCACGTGGAACTTGTATGCCAACCCACCGAAATTCTCCTGAAAGGAGTCAGTTGCTTCTACTTGGTGAACGTGGTCATTAGCCTCTTGAGGAATCGGCAGAAGATGTGGGGGTGCAGCGGGCAGTGCCTGCAATGTGCCGAATCTGGTACGCGCTGTCGCGTAGTCCGCCCAAAATTTTATTTTGACAGCATGGTCACTAATCGTGTTCAGCATGGGGACCAGGGCGAGTACTTCGTTGCGAGTAAGGAACGCGGCCAGGACTTTCTGGTTTACCGTGGTCAACGAGGGAAAATGGAATTTCTTGGCTTTCACTTAAGTCATATGTTCTATTATTTTGAACTAGCTGAGTCACGGCGAATGGGTCTGACATCCGACATCGGGTAGGTCAATTCCTCCTTGCATTCTGGACAAGTTGCTCGGAATGCTTTGTTGGCTCGTTCGAGGCCAAGAAGCCCGTCCCACAACGAAATGGGTCTAGTTCCCCCTGTCTCTGCCATTTTGGTGAGGTCGATGTTAGTGAAGCAACTCCGGCATACCACGCCGTTATGCGTTGAGAGGTACTCCGCGATCAGTTCTGTCGTCGCCGGGATTTGAACCCGGGTTACAAGAGGGTTGGGTCAATTTTGCCGTGCCTAGGGTTCATTGCGCCTCCGCCGGGACAAAACTCATCCTGCGTTGAGAGGTAGTTAGTCCGCCAGCTGAACAAGTCGCCCTTGCGGGCTTCTTGCGTACACTGGGACTACTTCAAACCCATCTTCTATGGGATCTCTCCTCCATCCGCTCCTCCCTTTTGAGGGGGAGGTTAGGACGGACGGCTCACTCTTCTCGGGAGTGGCTTCCCGCTTAGATGCTTTCAGCGGTTATCCACGATTGCTTAGCTGCCCGGCGACGCCCTCTCGGACGACCGGTACGCCAGAGGCAACGCCCCGCTGTTCCTCTCGTACTGGGCAGGGCTTCCCCTCAGTGAACCACCGCTTCCATCAGGTAGAGGCCGACCTGTCTCACGACGGTCTAAACCCAGCTCACGTTCCCCTTTGATGGGCGAGCAGCCCCACCCTTGGCCCCTGCTGCAGGACCAGGATGGGAAGAGCCGACATCGCAACTTTACCC
>JAPCJI010000015.1 GCA_027887005.1 Nitrososphaerota archaeon | reverse complement strand
CTTCGCGGAGCTCTCCGACCTGGTCAAAGGGCTCTACCCAGAAATAACAACGAGCATTGGATGAGAGGACTTCGCAAGAATCCCGTCACTTACCGTCAAATTTGCAACTTAGGCTCAATTCCACCCCGACGTTCTTATAACATGAAATCCGCGTCTGGCCCAGACAGAGATTTGTCAGGCAAAGGGACGAAGGCAGACCCCTGGGTGCTCAAGACGCCGCCGGGCACATCTGAATTCAAGGCCTATCGCGACGAAACGCTGAATCCACCTTCGCTGGTCGTCTGGGTAGGCAAGACGGAGCTCAGGTACGACCTCCGCTGCCTGAACGACCTGCAGGTAGAACTCAAGAAGCGCGGAGATTGGACCGAGCTCGGGAGTGCAGACGAGCAGAAGCCCGCAAGGGAAGGGACGGTCGAGGCATGGGCCCGGTCGCCGAAGAACCCGGTTGGAGGCTGGTACGGCCTGAAGAAGGGCCTACGGGGAAGGTTCGCGATGTACGTCCCGCCTGTCATGGAGGTCCTGAAGCTGGCCGAAGTCGAGCACAACCCCAAGAACAACCGGATGCGCCCCGTCTGAATTCTTGACGCTCTCGTTCGCGCGCGGATGCGGGAGTCCTCCTGACCCTTGGTTCCCGCGATAGATGCCACAATAAATAACCGCACTCCACGCCATTAAAATGATGGACTCGGACGCCGGGGAAGGACGCGCAAGGCTCTACAGATGGCTGACCCGGCTAATCCTCGTGGCTCTGGTCGCGGCCGCAGCCCTCGCGGTCGCCTGGGTGATACTCCAGTGGTCCATCGCCGAGTCGGTCTACTCCACCAAGGCCGGCCTCGACTGGTTCGCCATCACGTTCTATCATGAATACACGTTCATAGCCGCAGGCCTCTTCGCCCTGCTGGTCGTCTACCCTCGGCCCGGAGGGAGCGACCTCTGGAGGCTCGGGACTGTCCTGTTCAGGCGCTTCAGGCCATTCGAGGTCGAGCAGCAAGGACTACGGGTCAGCGAGAAGCTGAACGTCTGGCTATGGGCCCTCTGGCAGACCCTCAAGTGGGCGGCCGTCTTCTATGTCTTCTCCGTGTCGGGGAGCTTCCCCCTCCTCGGCCCCACCATGAATCCCATCATGATGATGTCCATGGGCCTCGGAAACTGGGCAGACCTTCCCCGGGTGTTCGCACTCCCCCTGGCCCCGGCCTCCGGGGCGGGTTTCGTCAGCCTGATGCCCTCGATGTCTGTCCAATACGCGGTCCTTTCCTACGCCCTCTCCGCTGTCCTGCTTGTCTTCGCCGCACGAATGGTGCTTCGTCTGTTCGCCAACCTTGCCACGAGGAGGAGCGAGATCTGGATCAGGAACTTCCTGGCCCTCGTCGCCCTCGTCCTTCTCGAGACGATAGTCGGCGCGCCCTACTGGCTCATGAACATCGCCACCCCGTATGTCTACGGGATAGTCTGGAGCGCCCTCCTTCTCGCCGGGGTAGGGATCGCCTACCTCTCAAGGAGGGACATCCAAGCACCGAGGCTGAAGCTCTTCAAGGCCATCGCGGTTGTTATCGCGGTGCTCCTCCTCGTCCAGGTGGCGGCAGGGGCGTTCTACTTCTTCAACTGGAACAACAACTACCTCGCCTACTCGTGGAACCCTCAGACCCAAAAGCAGATCACAGTGACAAGGTGGGCCGCGGGCCTTGACAACATTCATGTCAACAACATCACCCGCCTGCCCACCAGCAACCCGGCGACGACCCTCGACCTCGTCCGCCAGTGGGACCAGCAGGCCGCCGCGGTCACCAACACTAAGGAGATCGGCGCCTACAACTGGATGGGCCTTGCCAGCTCCGAGATCGTCTTCTACAACGGCACCGAGTACTGGGTCTCCCCGACGACCCCCGTCTTTCCGTCGTCAGACTGGATCAGCGAGCACCTGATCTACACCCACGCCGCGAAGGTCCTCGTGATCAACACCCACACAGGCGCAGTAGTCCCGACGACCAGCGCCTTCGGGATAAGTTCCGAACCCCCCATCTACTACGGCGAGGGGGACGGCTTCAACCAGAACGTGTACCTTCACGTCCCAGGGTACGACGAGATCCAGAACGTCTCCTACACCGGGACGCCGGACTACGTCCTGGGCGGGTGGCAGAAGTCGATGTGGTTCACCTTCTCCGAAGCGCAGCTCGGCTTCGCTTTCTCAGGCCAGTCCATCGACATGCAGTGGAACAGGAACATCTTCTCCAGGGTCGGAGATGTACTGATCCCCGGCCTCACCATGGACCCATCGGCGTACATCGTTTCAGACGGGAAGAACCTCTACTACGCGGTTCAGGTCTACATCAACTACGACCTGCAGTCGGGGTTCTCCGCCAGCCCCTACCTCAGGTTCTTCGGCGTGGACCTGGTCAACATCCAGAACGGAGCGATGCAGGGGTACACCGTATCCAACCTTTTGGGGACGAACTCCTCCGACTTCGTGACGAAGTTCTACCAGAACTACTACAGCAGCTGGTCGGCTCCTCCTGCCTGGCTAGTGCCGCAGCTCAGGTATCCGGAGCAGCTCCTGGGCTCGCCCGACGTGGCAGGCCAGCTAGACTATCACTTCATCTACCACGTGAGCGACCCATTCGTCTTCAGGTCGGGCACCCAGTTCTACGAACGTGCAGGGGACAGCAACGTGCAGTACATCCCCTTCGCAGTAGGCAACCAGACGTACTTCGTCGGCCTTCAGCTCGCCCAGTACCAGGGCGTTGTCAGCAAGAACCTGGGGGCCCTCTACATCGCCTACGGCGGGGACCGTCTCGGGCAGATCTATCTCTACCAGAACCCCTCGGCATCCGCGCTGATCATCGGCCCCACTGCGGCTGAGAACGCTCTGACGACCAACCAGCAGGTGAGGACCCAGCTCACCCTCCTTCCCAACTACCGCTTCGGCTCCTACCTGCTCTACTCAGTCGGGGGCCAGCTGACATATTTCGTGGCAGTATACACCAACCCGGGGGTCACCGGCGTGGTCACCAGGCTCCCGTTCATGACCGCGGTGAACCCATCGACTGTCGCAGTCGGGGTGGGCCCTGACGCCACGGCGGCCTTCAACAGCCTCCCAGCGGGCAATACCACGACCGGGGTGACGCCCACAATGAACGCCCTGGTCCACCGGGTGGACAGCCTAGTGGCGTCTCAGGGCTTTTCACTGGTGAACGCGACGTCCGTGAATCCAACGGTCTACGTGTCCCTGGGCATCGTGTCCCTGGGCTCGGCAGGGGCCGACGCTGCAATCGCCCAGGTGGCCGGCCTCCTCCACAACTACGGACTAGGAAGCGTCAACCACACAGTCTACGCTTGGACCGACAGCTCTGGTAATCTGAACTTCGGCGTGCTCACAGTCCCGTCGCAGGGAGTCACGTACCTGTACTACGTCACAATCAAGCCGTAGACCCTAGGGTCTAGCGTCTCGCGAGGAGGATGACGACAACGACGACGAGTGCTATCAGACCCACCACGACCAGCCGCAGGGTCCCGTTCCGCTCCGAAATCATGAAGGTCGCGTTGATCTGGGCGAAGGGGCTCTTCGAGTTGAGGAGCCTCACCAGCTCCAGGGCCTCCTCGTAGACGAACTTCCCTCCGTCGACCGAGATGACGTTGTCCCCCTTCAGCACGAAAGTGTGCCCCTTGACGGCCAGGGGAAGGTTCGACCTCCTGTTCACCCAGTCGCGGAACTGTTCTTCGCTCATGGCTCTAGCGCCGTCCGTTCTCTGGACGCTTTTCTCCTTTTCCTTCAGACCCCGACCAGAGAACCAGCGGTCAGACTCTACCCCTACAGTTTCCCGCCGGTCACAGCCGCCCGCCCGCCGACGGTAAGGTCTGCCCCTCTGATGACCGCAGTGAACCCGAACCCGGCGGCAGCCACCGACCCGGCCACCATTCTGTCCTGTCCGAAGAGGTAGTCCATCTTGGGATTGGTTCCCACGATGAGGGTGGTCAGCCTCCGTTTCTCTTCAGGCACGGCTTCGATGAGCGCATCGAGCATGGACCTCCCGCCCCTGCTCTTCCAGGTGACGAGCCTCCCCTCCTTGAAGGTCAGCCGCGCATCCGAAAGCAGGCCCAGCCTTGTCACCGACTTCGAGACATCGAGCGTCCCCGAAGCCGAGCTAGGGTCGATCCCCTTCGACACGAACCCCGGCGGAACGTATGTCATGTTCTCGCCCTCCTTCCGATCTCGAGAACTCACCACCCCGTCCTCGACCGCGAGATACCCCTTCATTGTGAACCCGACTCGCGAACCCCCCGCTCGAACGGACGCCTCAGACCCGTCGGTGAACATCGAGACGAGCCGTCGCGAGGACTTCGCGACGTCCCCGAAGTCGACCAGGGCCGCGCCCAGCTGCCGTTCCTCCACCTGCTGGACAGTCCTGCCCATCATCCGAGCCATCTCCTCTCCGACGTAGCCGAAGGTCAGGCGCGCCCCCTTGAGCTTGGCCTTCTCGGCAGCCTTGTACCAGGATTCATTGTATCCGGTGGACTTCGAAATCAGCTTTGGGTCGACTTTCGTCTGGTATGCGGCGAGCAGAGGTCCTGGGATGAAAACGTAAGCGTCGGTCCCCTCGAGCATCCCGAACTCGTTGCGCCCCATCTTGCCGACGTTGTCTCTGGGCGACCGCCTGACCCCTTCGATGTACGCTTCTTCGTCCTCCAGAACCAGAGTCGCGGTGCATCCCATGGCCCTTGCCTCAGCCACCACCACCCTCGCGACGCCGAGCCCGTTGTTCCAGCACTCCACTGTGACGGCATCCCCCTTCTTGACGGCGAGGGATTCTTGGAGCACCTTCTTCGCGACCTTGGAGTAGAGGCCCGTTGATGATACCATAACCCTCATGCGGTCCTGCAGCCTCTTCTTAAGCTGAAACCTTGGCGTAACGAACGCCGCGGTCAGTAGACGTAGGCATCCATTCCTTTCGGGGTCATCTTTCGGAGGAACTTCCCCAGCTCGTCGAGAGACTCGAACTCCCTCGAAAGAAGCCTCGCGCCAGGCTCGGGAGCCCTGCCACCCCTCCTTTCGTAAACCATGACCGTGTACGTACCCGCAGACCGGGTGAGGAAGGCGAAACAGGCCTTCCTGAGATAGGACCCGACGACCCTGACCCCCGAGTCCGAGTCCAGATGGCGGATTACCTCCATGAGCTTCTCGAACGACCGAACTCTCTTCTCGAAGAACAATTCCCGCACCCCCACTGGTTCTATCGGACTCAAAAAGACTAATACCCACACGACGGTGACATTCTCACCGTCTCATGCAGAGCCGTCTCGCCGTCTACAACACCCTCACGCAGCACAAGGAATCCTTCGTCAGCATGCGTCCTGGGAAGGTGGGGATGTTCGTCTGCGGACCGACGGTCCAGGACTACATGCACCTTGGCCACGCCCGCACCTACGTCTTCTACGACGTCGTGGCGCGGTACCTCGCCCACCTCGGCTACGAAGTCAAGTTCATCCTGAACATCACCGACGTCGACGAGAGGATAACCTCCGAGGCGAAGAGAACGGGCGTGGAGCCTCTCGCCCTCGCAAGGAAGTACTCTCGGTACTTCGTCGAGGATATGGCGAAGCTCAAAGCCGATTCGATCTGCAGCTTCGAGCCAGTCTCAGAATACGTGGAGGAGATGATCGACCAGGTCGCGCTCCTCATCAGCAAGGGGCACGCCTACGTGGTCGGCGACTGGGTCTACTTCGACGTCTCGACCTTTCCGGACTTCGGGAGACTTTCCCACCAGTCTCCCCGCGAGCTTTCCCTCAGGCCCCTCGAGCTCTCCAAGAGGAAGAGGAACCTGCTCGATTTTGCTCTCTGGCGCCCCGAAACCCTGGTGGAGGGGAAGTGGGACAGTCCCTGGGGCAGGGGGTCGCCAGGGTGGCACATCCAGGACACCGCTGTCACGGCCGCCACCCTGGGCCCACAATACGACCTGCACGGCGGCGCCTACGAGCTGATCTATCCACACCACGAAGCCGAGCTCGCCGAGGCCGAGTCCCTGACGGGCCTCCGACCCTTCGTGAAGTACTGGGTCCACACCCGGCTCGTCAACATGAAGGGAGAGAAGATGTCGAAGTCCACAGGGAACGTCTACACGGTCAGGGACGCACTGCGGAACTACTCGGCTGACCAGCTCAGGATGTTCCTGCTGGGCCAGCATTACAGGAAGGACATGGACCTCCGGAGGATCGATTCCGCGGCGAAGGCCTACACCAGGCTTAGAGCTGCTGCGGCAAAGAACATGCATGCGGTGAGCGGTGTTCCCTCGGACCTCGACGAGGGATTCCTGCAGCGCTTCTGCGACGCCATGAACGACGACTTCGACACCCCGCTTGCGCTGAAGGTACTGGGCGAAGGCCTCGCGTCCCTGTCTGGAATGCGGAGCGACGGGGCGGCGGCCCGGAAACTCGCGTCAATACGCGCCGCTGGCAACATATTGGGGATCGACCTGGGCCTTGGCAAGCGGTAAGGACCTGGAGCTCAACGAAACGGGCTGGTGGTCCCACTGGGCCGACGTGCGGTGGAATGGGGAAAGGTCCTACGTCATGCTCTCCTCGGTCTTCGACGAGTACTTCTTCAACCGGGCGGGCTTCGTCGGTTGCGCCGACGGGCAGGACGACGTCGCCAAGATCGAAGCGGAGTTCGAAGCATCTGAAAGGCCCCCCTGCTTCTCGGTTCAGGGCGGCTGCGAAGAGCTCATCGGCAAGCTGAATGCTCGCGGCTATACCAAGTTCGACGAGATGGCGGTCATGCAGCTGGGCCAACCAAGGTTCAAGAAAGCGACCAGCCTGAAGGTCCTGCGAGGCCCTGACGTCAAGACAACGGAGTGGGCAGCCACATACCTCCTCTCGTTCTATGGAGACCTCTCCCTGAACGAACCTGTGGCAAGGATAGTCGAAAGGCTCGCACTGGAGCCGTCAGTCGCCCTCTTCGCAGGGGAGAAGGACGGAAAGACGGTCGGCGTACTCGGGGCGTTCAGGTCACCCGGTCTGCTAGGGGTGTACTGCATAGGCACGCTCGGGGAACACAGGGGCATGGGAATCGCGGGCGCTCTGATCCACGAAGTGAGCGCCGTCGCCTCAGCCGAGGGCCGCCTCCTGGTGCTCCAGACGATTGTCTCCGACCGGGTCGAAGACTTCTACACAAGAGGGGGCTTCCGCCGACTCTATCTCAAACATCTGATGAGACCTGAGACCTCCGGCTTAAATCGACCAGAGCGAGGGTAGGCTGGCCTTGAAGCTAGGCGTAGTCATCAACAGAGACGTGGCTGTCGGTTCTCACCCATTCAAGGACATCTTCGGTGGGTTCGAGAAGGTCGCCGCGGTCAAGGCAATCTTCGGGAGGAGCACCGACAAGATACTGACCGGCCTTGAGGTGGAAATCGAGGCTGGAAGAGGCTACATGCGGATCAACGACAAGAAGGGTTCGGTCATGGTCAACGCGAAGTACCTGAAGGACGGTGATGAAACCTACATCTACCTTGACATCGTACACGAGCTCGTCCACATAAGGCAGCACATGGAAGGGAAGGAACTCTGGGACAAGAAGTACGCCTACGTGGACAGGCCGACCGAGCTGGAGGCCTACAAGGCTGCCCTGAAAGAGGCTAGAAGGCTCGGGTTGAAGGAAGCCAAGATAATCGACTACCTGAAGGTCGACTGGGTGAGCGACGAGGACTTCAGACGGTTCCTGGGTACGCTCGGAGTGAAGGGCTGAATAGTCTAGTCGGTGGAGGTCTGAGCGAAGTCCTTGAGGAAGCGTGCCAGGCCCAGCAGAGTGTGGTTGTTCTCTGCCCTCCTCAGGCGGACTCCGTAGTCCTGGTTGCCGATCTTCACTGAAATCCTGCTCTGGTAGGGTACCTTGGTGAACATCACAGACGCGTAGTGAAGCTTCCCCGCGAGGCCCTCCTTGACGATGTCCTCGGTCGGGGGCATCGGGCTGAAGACGAATGCCACTCCTTCTGCCCAGTTCACAGTAGGCTCGGCGTGGGCCTGGCTGGCCAGGGCCTGCCTCACCATGTCCTCGAAGAGGGTCAGCCCGTCCTGCTGGATGACCTCGTGGACCACGAGCTCCGCGTACGGCGCATAGGTGACCTTGACCATACGGGGCTCCCACAAGTTCTCCGCTTAATAGAACCTGCGGAGAAGACGAGAGCCACGGATGGTCTCAGTCCAGACCGAAGGTCCGGCAAATCAGAGTGGGGATTGGTTCAGGTCGGTCCTGAGCTTCCTCAAGACCCATCCAGTGATCTGTCTATTGCTGCTGACCCCCGGAATCCCCGAGTATCTGTCGAGCTCGAGTCCCCTCAATGCAATTGTCCTCAACCCGTTCATGTTCCTATTCCAGCTTGCAGCCAACCTGGGGCTCTACGGCCCCGGGGTCCTGCTAATCCACGAAGGGAAGGTCCGCTGGAGCAAGGGGTGGGCCAGCGTCCTGATCCTGGGAGCCGCCTACGGAATCCTGGAAGAGGGGGTCGCGCTGAGCACCCTGTTCAACCCTGATGCAGGTCCCGTGGGGTCGCTCGGACAGTACGGCCACTGGCTGGGCGTGAACTGGGTATGGGCAGCGGGCATAGTTCCGTTCCATGCGATATTCAGCGTCTCGGTCCCCATCCTGCTGCTCGGTCTCGCGCTTCCTCGGACGGTCGAGGGTCGACTTCTTTCGACAAGGGGAGTGGCGGGGGCCTCCGCGATCCTTGTCGCAGACGTCCTGATATTGATGGCGGTCGTGGCCCGCGCTTCTGGCTACTGGATGGGCTGGGGTCTACTCCTTTCCAGCTTGGCTGTGATGGGCTTCCTGGTCTTGGCTGGGCGCAGGGTCTCAGCCCGAGCCCTGAGCACAAGGACGGAGCTGCCGCTGACCACGCCCCGCAGGATGGCAATCATCGGAGTTGCTTTCTTCCCCGCGGTCTTCCTAACCCAGTCAATCGGAAGGGGCGCAGGCGTGTCGCCCTCACTGGACTTCGTCCTCGTCCTTCTGGTCCAGGCACTCTTCCTGTTCTACGTCATCCGCAAGTGCGGCTCTCGGGGCAACGCTCGAGTCCTCCTTTCTCTTTCATTGGGCCTCATTCTGCCAATCGCGGCAATCGGGGTCATTGCAGAATTGCCGTTGCCCCTCACCCTGCTTGCAGACGTCGCCCTGGCCCTCTTCTTCAGGAAGCTCTGGGAAGTTTCAGGCGAGCCACCAGACCGGGAAGGCCTCCTAGGACGTCCGAGCGCAACCACCTAGGACGGTTCCAATCCCTCTGGGTCGCAAAGGGTTTTATCTGTTCGACCCTGTCTTCGGTAATTATCCATGGCAGTTCAGGCCGAGCGGAGGCTCGCCGCGATAATGTTCACCGACATCGTCGGCTACACCACCCTCTCCCAGACGAACGAATCACAGGCCCTCGAACGCCTGGAGGAGCATCGCAAGCTCCTCCGCTCCATCTTCCCGAAGCACGGGGGAAACGAGATCAAGACCATCGGAGACGCCTTCCTTGTCGAGTTCCCCAGCGCCCTTGAGGCGGTCCTCTGTTCGACAGAGATCCAGCAGCAGATGCATGACAGGTACGGGAACCTACCACAGGACAGGCGGATCCAGATCAGGGTCGGCGTCCACCTTGGCGACGTCGTCCACAGCCAGGGGGACATCTTGGGCGACGCAGTCAACGTCTCCTCCCGCATCGAGCCCCTGGCGGAGCCAGGCGGGGTCTGCATCTCCGAGCAGGTCTACGACCACGTCAGGAACAAGATCGACCACCCGCTTGAGAAGCTCGAAGGGAAGACACTAAAGAACGTCAGGCTGCCCATCGACGTCTACAAGATAGTCATGCCCTGGGAATCACAAACTGAGAAGCAAGATACGGTGTTGGACACCAAGAGGGTCGCAGTCCTTCCCCTGAAGAACATGAGCCCGGACCCAAACGATGAGTATTTCGCAGACGGCATGACCGAAGAATTGATCACCGCCCTTTCATCCGTCACTGAACTCACCGTCATAGCGAGGACCTCTATCATGCAGTACAAGGACGCGCCCAAGCGGATAGCAGACATCGGAAGGGAGCTCAACGTAGGCACCCTGATCGAGGGGAGCGTGAGGAAGGCGGGAAACAAGGTCAGGATCACAATCCAACTCATAGACGCCCGCAACGAGGGTCACCTCTGGGCCCAGAGCTACGACAAAGAACTGAACGACATATTTGCCATTCAGAGCGAGGTCGCCCAGAAGGTTGCCGAAGCGCTCAAGGTCCAACTCGTCGAGTCGGAGAAGAGGAGGATTGGAAGAGGGACGACCAAGAACCCGGAAGCGCACTCCCTCTATCTCAAGGGAATCTTCTACTGGAATAAGAGGAACCCAGAGGCCCTGAGGAGGGCAGTCGAACTCTTTGAGCAGGCAATTGTCCTCGACCAGACATTCGCGCTCGGATATGCCGCAATCGCCAATTGCTACAACGTGATCTCCGCGAACAACTACGACGATTCAGCGACCTACTATCCGAAGGCGAAGGAATACGCGTTGAAGGCCCTCTCCCTGGACGACGACCTCGCCGAAGCCCACACTGTCCTCGCAGCAGTGTCGGGGGCATACGAACGGGACCTCACCAAGGCCGAGGCAGAGTTCAAACGGGCGATAGAGCTCAACCCCAGCTACCCCACGGCACATCAGTGGTTCTCTCAGCTTCTGGCATGGGAAAAACGTCAGGCAGAGTCTTGGGCCGAGATCAACAGGGCGGTCGAGCTGAGCCCGCTCTCATTGATCATCAACACGAACCTATCGAACGCCTACTATTACAGGGGAGAGTTAGACAATGCCATCGAGCAGGCCAAGAGGGTAATTGACATGGATCCAAGTTTCTCTGGTGCCTACGCAGCCCTTGCCGAGGCCTACCTCGCGAAGTCGATGAACGCCGAGGCGTTGCAAGCCGCGGAGACCTTCGCCAAACTGGTGGACCCGGCCGAGGGAAAGCTGGGGTTCGCCTACGTGTACGCCGGGACGGAGAGACCTGACGAGTGCCGCGTCCTTCTTTCGGAGCTGGAGAAGGACTATCAGAAGACGCACGTGAGCCCGAGCTTTTTGGCACAAATCCACTTCCGCCTGGGAGAGAACGACGCAGGCTTCGAATGGCTCGAAAGGGCATACAACGCCTACGACCGGAGCATATACACAATCGCAGTCGAACGAGACCTAGACCGGGTCAGGACCGACCCAAGGTACCTCTCATTCATCGATAAGATCGGGCTGGCTCCTCACCTCCGCGAAGGCTAGAGCCGAAGCCTCTGGCAACCGCGGTCTTATTTCGAAGAGAAGATAAGGGACGCAGGAGAGAACACTTCCGCTTGCCTCTGCTGGAGATTGGAAGCCGGAGAATCGAGTACTCGGTGGTCAAGGGGGCCAGCCGGAGGTACACCTACTTCAGGTTCACGTCGAACATGATCCTGGAGGTCATCGTCCCCAGAGGGAGGCGGGTCGACCCGGAAGTGGAGATCAGGGCACAGCGAGCCTGGGTCCTCCGAGCCTACGAAAGGGCGGCAAGGACGCACCGAATCCTCGAAGCTGACAGGGTGATGTTCGACGGCAAATACCAGGACGTCGACTTCGTCGAGAGCATGGACGAGGGCCTCTTTCACGATCCGCAGAAAGGTCACATTCAGGTCAGGGCCAACGACAAACGCATGCTCAAGGAGCTGGTCAGGAGATGGTTCCTCAAGGAAACGTCAGCCTACGTGGTTCGGAAGGTCTCGGAGCTTGCTCCACTCTTCGGCGTAAGGCCCACCCGCGTTGACACCCGGGAGATCAGCAAGTGGGGGTATTGCACCCGTGGGGGCAGGCTCTCCTTCAGCTGGCAGCTCATTGCCCTCCCCGAAAGACTGCGGGAGTACGTCGTGATGCACGAGCTGACCCATCTCGTGGAGTTCAACCATTCAGCCGCTTTCAAGAAGAAGCTCGCCTCCGTCTGCCCCGACTTCCGGCAGCGAGAAAAAGAGCTCGAGAGCATCCTGCCCTACGACCGCAAGGGAGTAATGTGAGCGGCGATGAACAGGCCTACGTGAGCAGGGGCCTAGGCATCTACTCGCTGGCAAGGGGCCTCCTGCTCCACGGCAACATCAGGGTCATCGCCTTCACCAGCCTGCTGACTGGGGTCTACGTCAGCGTGCTGACCGCGGTCCTGCAACCCTTCGCAGTCCTAGGCCTCGGCGCCGGGCTCTTCACGCTGGGGCTCCTCCAATCCGTGGGAGGCAGGCCAAGCGGGTTGGCCAGTTCCCTTGTCCAGCCGTTCGCAGGCTACCTTGCCGACACCATTGGAAGGAAGCGGCTCATCGTCGCCGGGAGCGCCGTGTCCATCTGCTCAATGCTCTCTTTCCTCGAAGCCGCCCTCAGCCACAGCCTAGCGGCCCTGGCCCTCGGCTTCGTCCTCTTCGGCCTCTCCCTGATGAGCAGCCCCGCCACCCAGGCAACCATCGCTGAATCAGTGGCCATGGACCCAGCCAAGATGGCGACTGCCTTCAGCGTCGTCTTCTTCTTCGGTCAAATCCCGGGGGTTTTCGCAGCCGTCGGAGGTTTCATCGCCGATTCCCTCGGGTACTACGTGATCTTCGGCGCCGCGGCCCTCCTCGAGTCAGCGAACCTGGTCCTACTTTTGAAACTCCTGAAAGAGACGGGCGAGAGCCGCCCGCTCCGGGACTCCGGGCGGAGGCGCCGCTTTTCACTCAGGGGGGCCGTCCATCTGCCTCCCAGCCAGCTCCGCATCTTCGCCCCCTTCGCAATGGACGCATTCTCATACGGTTTGGCTGGTTCGATAATCTACGGCGTCTGGGCGAAGCGCTTCGGGTTCACCAATTCCGACATAGGCCTCATCGTCGCCACGCTTTCGGTCTCCACACTCGTCTTCCAATACCCCGCCACCAGGTTCCTCCGGAGAGTCGGGCCGAGGACGTCCCTCGTCTTCTCCGAAGCTCTAACGGTGGTAGTCATGTCGGGCTGGCTCGTCAGCACTTCTCTGCCTGTCTTCATCCTCCTCGCCGTGGTCTTCGGCGTCTCGGTCGCAACGTGGGTGCCCGCGCTGTACTCGATGATCATGTCCAGCGCTCCCCCGGAGGAGAGGGGCAGCGTCGGCGGAAAGCTCGCCGCCTTCAGGGGTCTTATCGCCGTCCCCGCGCCGATAATCGGGGGCTACCTCTTCAGCGCCTTCGGCTATTACCTTCCCGTGGCACTCGGGCTCTTCGGCGAGGTCTTGACCACCATGGCGCTGCTGAAGCTCCTTCCCAGGGGGGAACCGTAACCAATGGGAACCGGTTCTGATTCTGTTCTTACCTGTGCCTCATTAGGTCCGCGATCACGTGGTCGAGACGCTGGACTTCCAGATTGAACTTCTCCATCTCTGCCTGGTCCGCCGCTATGCTCAGCTTGTGGCTCTCGATGTTCCTCTGAATCGTGCCTATGGTCCTGTTGGTGCCGTCCAGGTTGCCCTGAAGCTCTGCCATCCTCTTGTCCATGTCCGCCTTCTGCCTCTGCAACTCAGCAAGCCTTCCCCTGCTCACCGTCAACTCCTTCTGTAGGTCTGACTCCTCCGCTTCCTGCTTCCGGATCTTGTCGTAGTACTGCTTCGCCCGCTCTTCTGTCTGCCTCTTCTTCTCCCGGGCGCTCATCAGCTCGTCGCTCACGAGGCCCATCCGATTCGATTAGTTATTTAACGCTGACATATGAAGCGGGAACTCCAATTTGGAGCGGCCAACATGAACGCCCCGACGAGATGCGGCTGGGCTCCGGCAGACGACCCGCTCTACCGCGCCTACCACGACGAGGAGTGGGGGGTACCCCTGCACGACGACAGGAAGCTGTTCGAGTACCTGGTCCTCGAGGGTGCCCAGGCGGGCCTAAGCTGGGGGACCATCCTTCGGAAGCGCGAGAACTTCAGGAAGGCCTTCGACGGCTTCGAACCGAGGAAGGTTGCGCGATACAACGACGCCAAGGTCAGGAGGCTCCTCTCCGACGCGGGCATCATCAGGAACGAGCTCAAGATTCGTTCCGCAATCCGGAACGCCGGGGCGTTCCTCGCCGTGCAGAAGGAGTTCGGCAGCTTTGACTCGTACGTCTGGCAGTTCGTGGGAGGCAAGCCGGTCATCAACAGGCGGAGGAGCCTGAAGGACCTGCCTGCGTCGACCCCGGAGTCCAAGGCCATGAGCGATGCCCTCGTCAAGCGGGGATTCGGGTTCGTCGGACCGACGATCTGCTATGCCCACATGCAGGCCACAGGCATGGTCAACGACCACCTGGTCCGCTGCTTCAGATACAAACAGCTGAGCGGGACGCGCTAATCCGAACCGCAGTCCTGACCCAGGGGGCAACCAAGGCTCTTATGTTCAGTAACGCCTGGCCCTGCAGCCGTGGCGGAACCGCGATTGGAAGAGAAGGAGGCATGCATGGCAAACTGCGAGCTCTTCGGCAAGTTTGCCGAATATTTCGAATCTCAGGTGGTCCCGCTCTGGGGCTCGGTCTACGACGACCTGGTCTCCAGGGCGCACATCACTCTCGGCCAGAGGGTCCTCGACGTCGGAACTGGCACCGGAGAGGTGGCCCTCCGCGCGAGCAGCCGGGTAGGCAGTCGAGGGGCTGTCGTCGGGGTGGACACGGAGGAAGAAATGTTGAAGATTGCCCGCCGCAAGGCGACCAGACTCTCGCTCGACAACATCGAGTTCAAAGAAATGAGCGCCGAGAGGCTGAACCTCCCCGAGGGCTCCTTCGATTCGGTCGTCGGAAACTACTCCCTCTGCTGCTGTTTCGACTACGAAGCAGCCCTCGCGACGTGCCTCAAAGTCCTGAAGCCAGGGGGGAGACTGACCTACAATCACAGCGGCCCAGGCGACCCCCTGGAGTTCCAGGTCGCCTCAAAGATCTTTGAAAAGTATCAGACGGCGACCCCTTCGAGCAAGCTGCAGCGAATCAGGAAAGCAAGTCTGGGCCAGCGAGAGGCTGTGGAGAAGTACAGGGACCCATTCGTCGCTCTGTCAGCTATGCGACGCCTCGGCTACGAAGGCGCAGAGGCATCGATCAGACAGCGGGTTATCCAATACCCGAATGCGGAGGCGTTCATCGAAAGGATGCTCGGGTTCAACTGGCGCAACGAAGCTGACGAAATGTCTGGAGAAGGCCTCCGGAAGTTTAGGTCAGAGGCGACTGCGGCGCTCGCAAGCCTCTCCGCCGGCCCCGGATTCGTGGTGGCAGACGAGATGACATTCTTCAGCGGCCGCAAGCCCTGAGCCGCGGAGGTTCACTTTCTGGTGGGTCTAGAACTTCTCTCCTGCTCCTCCGCTCGCTTCTTGAACTTCCTTCTGTTAAAGAAACTGACCAGCACGTAAAGCACGACGATAACTGCTATCACCCCGACTGACGAGAAGACCCGGAGGTAGGTGAGAACCAGGACGAAGACCACTATGATAGGCACGGCGATCAGGAGGGCCCGGCTCGTATTCATCTGCCTGCACGCGGAAGCATCCTAAATAAACAGAGGACTGTCACTTGTCGTCTACAGCATCAGTCTCGCGCCGCTCCAGTGCGTAACTCCTCGACTCCGGCCTGACCACCCTCCCGAGCCAGTAGCTCACCAGCGGCAGGTACCAAACATACAGCCTGACGGGAACCGCGAAGACCGTCCACTGCCAGAACTGAGGAGCCACAGACGCTGCCATCACAACGGCCAGGAGGACCATTCTGTTCCTCCCATTGCGAAAGAGGGCAGCAAGGGCAGGCTCGACCAGCTTCTTCTCCTCCCTGCTGATGACATGGGCGAAGGCGGCAAGCGCTGCCAGGATTCCGGCGAGGTCGAGCGCAAATAGGCTAGAAGAGAAATCCCGCAACTGAGATGCCTGGCTGGAGCTCAGGATGGGGTTCGCAACCTCGATGTTGTTCAGCAGGTAAGGGACGAGCGCCACGAGGAGCAGAAGCCCCACGTTGAGGAACGTAATCGATTGCGTCTCCAAGGGGAGGACGGACATGTAGGTCGTGTAGATTATCCAGGACGTTATCAGGATGAAGAAGGTGAACGCGAAGGCGGCTATGTGACTCCCTATCTCGCCGGAGCTCGTCGGCGGACTGGATAGAAGGGCTATCGAGCCTATGGAGAGCGAAAGTCCGAAGATGAGGTCGGCCAGCGTCTCGATTCTAGGTCGGGGTCCTCGGACCCGTGGAGCCCCTTGCAACGTTCGTCCGCGGCTCGGCCAATCTATTTGGACTTTGTCGCCTGGGCGGAGCTGGGTTCAGATCGCAAGGCCGAAGCCCTGGATGAATGACTCGGCCCTCCTCATCTCGATCAGGAAGCTCACGCCCTTCGAGGTGATCTTGTAGGAGCGGCTCTCTCCTTCCTGCCGCACCTCTATGAGCCCCTTCATGGTGAGCTCCTCCAGATACCTCACGAGCCGGTCGTGCGAGAGGTTCGCCTTGTACAGGATGTGGGTAGGCTTCGCGTTTCCTTCGTCCCTCACCGCGTTCAGGATGTCTAGGTTGATCCTAAGCGCGCTTCTCTGCTTCTCAGCCTGCCCCAACTCTTCCACTCCTGAGCAGGAAGACCAGAAGCGTCAGGAAACCTAGGAACTGGACCACGTCGCCGACCAGGAACCAGACTCCGGCCAGCGCCACCACCGAGGCGAGGAGGACTACGTGTGCGGCCAGGATGAGGGCGAACGCCGACAGGACCAGGAGGGAGAACCTGCTGCTTGCCCTTGCGTGAATTAGGGCACCCTGGAAGACTATGAACCCGAGTAGGAGCAGCACCACGAAGTAACTGACGATCGCGAAGTTGTAGAGCCCGGCAACAACCCCGACCACCCGGGGCGCCACTGCTAGTGCGGCCACCTTGGTGGCGGCCTTCCCCGACCTGCCGAACGCGAGGTAGCTGTAGCCGACCGCGAACACCACGTAGGCGACCATCTGTACCGTGAGGTAGGTGAAGGTCTCGATCACTGCCAGGACCCTCGAAGCCAGGACGTCCACCAGGGTCTGCCCCAGGGATACCGAAGTGGCTGCCTCGGCGAACAGTCCGACCCCCAGCAGCATGAAACCCGCGCTAATCGACCTGAGAAGCGGGCTCTCCGCCAGCCTGTTGAATCTGTAGGCGTAGTAGCTGGTCAGGAAGGCGACGACCCCGCTGAGGATGTTGAGGACGAAGATCAGCAGTGCGCCTACTGCCATGAGACGGCCTCAAATCCCGTCTATTAGTTTTAACCTTTCGCACGTACCGTCTGGACGTTGCGTCCAGACGCTTCCTTCCGCCCCGCTAAATACAGAGGGGCACCATAAACACCTCGAACGAAAATGAACACGAAAAGTCTGACAATAGCGACAACAGTCGGGGCGGTCGCGATCGTGGCGCTGCTCTTCGCCTACCCGGCGATGGCAGCCTCGGTCGTCCCTGGCTCCCAGAATCCCAACACGCAGCTGCTGTCACAGCAACCCCAGGACAAGACACTCCCCAAGTTCCAACTCTCCACTGGACAGACCTTCACGCTGACGAGCGTCGCCGGAGGCTACCACCAGGTCGGAGACAAATCGGTCAACGGCACGGCCTCAGGCTCGCTGACCGTCAAGGTCACGGGCACCTTCACCGGTGGATACGCCCTCTCAATCACCGGTGGCTCCGTCTCCTTCAACGGAACAACATACACAGTCTCCTCAGGCTCAGCAGAGCTGGGCCGCCACGGAGTGTACATGGTCGGCCAGGGACAGCTGGGCAGCTCAGGCCAGTTCCTCTTCGAGGGAAGGAACATCGGTAGGTTCGGCAGCGCCGACTACGGCGTCCTCCGGATCGACCTGACCAACGGCGCGCAAGAGTTCGGACTCCGGCTGCTGGTCACGATCTCATCCTAGGCTGAGCGTGGACTCACGCGGTCCGCGCCATCCCCCTTTTTCTCTTCTTGACTGACGAGGCTTAATACCGACCCTCGTCCGCGCCGTCTGCTCAGACGATGGAATACCGCAGACTCGGAAGCGCCGGCATCAAGCTCAGCGAACTCTCGCTCGGCGCATGGGTGACCTACGGGGGCCAGGTCGGGGAGGATGGGACTCTGAAATGCATGTCCGCCGCCTACGAGCTCGGGGTCAACTTCTACGACAACGCCGAGGCCTACGCCAACGGCAATGCCGAGGTCGTCATGGGGAACGTCATCAAGAAGCTCGGGTGGAGGCGCGACGACATCGTAGTCTCAAGCAAGGTCTTCTGGGGCGGCCACGGCCCGAACGAGGAAGGCCTTTCACGCAAGCACGTCTTCGAGGCCTGCCGCAACTCCCTCAGACGCCTGCAGCTGGACTACCTGGACCTCTTCTTCTGCCACAGGCCCGACCCCAACACCCCGATCGAGGAGACCGTCCGCGCCATGGACGACCTCGTCCACCAGGGGAAGGTCCTCTATTGGGGGACGTCCGAATGGAGCGCGGCGGAGATCATGCGGGCCCACGCCCTCGCGCGCGAGCTCGGCCTGACCCCTCCCCAGATGGAACAACCCCAGTACAACATGTTTCACCGAGAGCGGGTCGAGAAGGAATACCTGCCACTCTACCGCGAAATCGGGCTTGGCACCACCACCTGGAGCCCCCTCGCCTCCGGCCTCCTCAGCGGCAAGTACAACCAGGGAGTCCCAGCCGGCACCCGCGCTTCCCTCGAGGGCTACGGATGGCTCAGGGAGCACGTGACAAGACCTGAGAACATAGCGATGGTGAAGCAGCTCGAACCGATAGCCAAGGAACTTGGGTGCACGCTCGCCCAACTCGCACTCGCGTGGGTCCGGAAGAACGAGAACGTCAGCACGGTCCTCACCGGGGCCACGAGCCCGGACCAGGTGAAAGAGAACATGGCTTCCCTGGAGTTCGTCTCTGCCCTGGACGCAGACGTCCTGGGAAGGATCGACGGCGTCCTCCAGAACAGGCCCGACCTGGGGATGGGAGACTAGCCCTTTCCTGCCCTGTTGAACATCAGCAGGTAGAAGATGAGGGCGGCCAGCGTCGGCAGAGCCATCGACAGGTACGCTGACTCCAGCCCGAAGTTGGCCCAGAAAAACGCGCCCAGGACAGGGCCCAGGACGATTCCGACGTCCTCGGCTGCCCCGTACATCCCCATCATCCTTCCCGCGTACCGCCTCGGGGTCCGCACCATGAGAAGGGAGAGGGAGAGCGGGCTCACCATGGAAAAGCAGAACGCCGCCGCCACTGCCAGGGCGTCGAACCCCAGCATGGTCCCCGTCCGGGTCAGGGCAAGGAAGACGCCCAGGTTCAACGCGAGGCCCAGGGCGATGGAACTCCGCGCCCTGCGTCCGAAGGCCGCCCCAAGAAGAGGCTGGAAGAGGACGTTCGAGAAGGAGTAGAGGGAGATCATGATGGAAGCGTCGACGCTGCTCGCCCCAATGGACGCGGTCTGCGTCACCACAAGCTGCATGATACTCGTGTAGAAGACGACCCCCATGAAAAGCGGGACCGACGCCACGCTGAGGATCGAAAGGGTCCTCCAGTCTAGTCCCTGGCTCCCCTCCGACGCCGGGGGCTGGGCGACTGCCGGCTTCAGGTGTCCTGGACTCCTCTTCTTGACGAGTGTGTAAAGCGGATAGGGGACGATAGTGAGCAAGGCAGCGACATCGAACGCGTACCCGTACCCGAACCTCGAGGAGGTAACGCCCCCCACCAGGGCCCCTGCCCCGAACCCGAACGAAATCGCGCCCCCGAGCAAGCCGAACCCGGCCCCCCACCCGGACGACTCGCTCTCCCCCACGACCAGGTACCTGCCTATCACCACCATCACGGGGGAGGTCGCGCCGAGCAGGAAGGAGGCCGCGTAGGCTTCGTAGGGGGTGCTTACGAACTGGAAAAGGAAGAACGTGACGACAGCGACAACCTCGACCCCCGGCAGGGTCTTCGCCACCCCGACCTTGTCGACGACGTACCCCCAGACAGCCTCGAAGATGAGCACACCCGCCCCGCTGAACCCAAGGGCGAGCCCGACCTCGACAACAGGAAGGCCGATGGAATAGAGGTAGAGCGGGACGAAGAATCCCGTGGCTCCCCTGGCGGCATACCAGGTGAAGTACAGGGCCATCGAAGGCAGCCTGCTGCTCATGGCCGAACGCCAGGCCAACGCTTCCATCGACTTTAAACCGAGGGGTCTTTCGCTGAACTTCGATGGACGCCTCTGAAGCCGTTCGCACGAAGCTTGACGTGAGAGAGTTCAGCTCCAAGGCCGTCCCTTCGGACGTCAAGAGGGCCGTCCTCGAGGCCGCGAGGCTGACCCAGAGCGGGACCAACTCGCAGCACTGGAGGTTCATCCTCGTCCAGGACAAGGACAACCTGAAGACGATGGCAGACGACAGCTCCTGGGGCAAGTGGGTCGCAGGGGGAGATTTCGCGGTCATCGTTTGCACCGACCCCACCAAAGGCTACCACATGATAGACGCCGGGCGGGCGGTCCAAGATATGCAGCTTACAGCCTGGGACCATGGGGTCGCATCCGGGGTATTCACAGGAATCAAGGATTCAGAGTTCAGGCGGGACTTCGGGATCCCCAAGGACCTCGACCCCACAATCGTAGTCGGGTTCGGCTTCCCCGCGAGGAAACTTCATGGGAAGAAGAACCGCAAGCCCCTCACCGAGGTCGCCTTCCTGGAGCGGTACGGAACAAAGCTGAACGAAGAGCTCAGATGATAGCATGAGGACTCTGGAACTGGGAGAGAAGGCTGCAGATTTCGACCTTCCTGGGGTGGATGGCCAGCGCTACTCGCTCGGGTCATTCTCCAGCAAACCCATCCTGGCCGTGGTTTTTTGGTGCAATCACTGTCCCTACGTCAAGGCCTACGAACTCCGGACGGTTTCCATCCAGAGCGACTACGCCTCAAAGGGGGTCCAGTTCGTCGCGATAAACTCGAACGACGAGAAATCATACCCTGAAGACAGCTTCCCCGAGATGGTGAAGAGGGCGAAGGAGAAGGGGTTCAACTTCCCCTACCTCAGGGACGAGACCCAGGACGCGGTCGAGGCCTACGGCGGGGTCTGCACTCCTCACGTCTTCGTCTTCGACGGGGCCCGCACCCTGAGGTACAGGGGGAGGATCGACGATTCGAAGGAAGAGGCGAAGGTGACAACCCACGACCTCAGGAACGCACTGGAAGACCTTACCTCGGGGAGGGACGTCAGGGTCCCCGACACCAAGCCCTTCGGCTGCAGCATCAAGTGGTACTCCGTCAAACCCTAGCTCATTCAGAACCGTTATCTTTGGGAAAGAAACCGACCGGCAGCGTGTCGTATCCGACGTCGGCGAAAGGGCTGAACTACCGCGCCGTCCTCACCGAACTTACAAAGACCGGGCTCATCCTCCAGTCTGACCCCGTCCTCCCGAACATCGCCGGCATCATAGCCGGGGAGAGGATAGCCGGCTCCTGGTGGGGCCATTCCAGGGGACACGAGATCTACGGTGTGCTCAAGGGGCTGGATGCGAACCCAGACGCACTCGTCACCAGACTCGTCTCAGGCAAGGTGACGTACATTCATCGAGCTCTGTGGTCAGACTTCCTGGCGGTCGCGACATCCACCGAACCTTGGCAGACCAAAGACCTCCCAGCGGGCTCAGGCCGGCTCCTGAGCCTGGTGCGAAGGAGGGGCAAGGTGAGAATGGACCGAGTAAGCCAGAAAGGAGAGGACGCCCAGCTCAACGAAGCCGCCCGGAACATCGAAAGCCGATTGCTCGTCTACAGCGAAGAATTCCACACGGAGACGGGCGCTCACACGAAGGTCCTGACGGCCTGGTCGCACTGCCCCAAGCTCCAAGGGTTCCACCGCCATAGGACGACCTCAGGGGACGCCCGGAGGACCATCGACGCCATCGTCTCGGGCCTCAACAGCAAGTACCGCGGCACCGCGAAGCTCCCCTGGTGGCCCACACACACAATTACGCCAAAACCCGTGTAGCGCTTCGGAAACAGTGGGTCTTCCCACTAGGCCCGTTTGACCCAGACTGCGGTTCCCTCTACCCTGACTTCGTAGGAAGGCAGCTGAACCTGCGCCGGCGGCCCCACCACGACACCCGTCCTGACGTCGAACTTCGACCCGTGCCACGGACATTGGATTATCGTCCCATTCAGCTTCCCCTTCCCCACGGGCCCGCCGGCGTGGGTGCACTTGTTGGGGTGTGCGAAGAGCGTCCCTTCGATGTTGGCCACCCACACCTCGGCCCCGCCCAACTTCACGACCTTGATCGTGCCCGCGGGTATTTCCGAAACATCGGCGAACTTCTCAAACCCTCCCGTGCTCATCTTGGGACCCCCGCTCCGCCGAACCGTCCCGGCGAAGCCCTCTCTGCGAACCAATCTCCCTTCCCCTGAAGGATCCCAGGCACCTTCGAGCCGCTGAGCCAGCTCATGATGATCCCCTGGTCTCCCATCCCGACTGCGGCCGTGATGTTCTCGGCCACCTTCCCCACTATCGGGAACCAGTCCCGGGGCTTGGCCCAGGCCTCCCCCCACTGCTGTTCTATCGTGAACTCGACTCCGGGGAAGTAATACTTCAACCTCTCTCCTTCCTCCCCCAGGGCGTAGAGCTCCAGGATGAGCCTGTCCCCACGCGGATAGACCAGGTCGTACTTCTCCTCCATGCTCCAGATTATCTTCTCGACAGGAAAGACCTCCCTGACCCTCTGCGTGGGCTGGCTCGCGAGTATCACCGAAGATTCCAGGTCGAAGTGCTCTTCGAGGCCGAAGAAGGGCTCGAAGTTCGTCGCCAGGACAACTTGCGAAGACCTGACCGTCCCCTTGGGAGTCCTGACAGCCACTCCTCCGTCTTCCTCTTTCCAGTCCAGCAGGGGAGTATTCTCGTACACCTCGAGGGCGTTCAGACCTATGATTCCCGAGGCAAACCTCGCCGGATGGACCTGGCCGACTCCGTCGTAGGCCAAGCCAGCCATGAACTCTCGCAGCGGGTAAGCCTCCTTCACCTCGCGCCCCGAGAGAAGCCTGACGGGGAACCCGAAGTTCTTCATCTGGGCGTATTCCTCCTGCAGTTCCTCCACTTCGGGCTGTGTCTTTGCAACCATTATCGAGCCGCACGTCCTGACCCCGCAGACAATCGGTCCGTCCTTCGCCAACCTCACGATCTCGTCGATCACGCCCTCTGTCTCTTTCCACAGCAGCCGTGCTTTCTCCTCTCCGAAGAGCCTGATCGCAGGAACTAGATTGGTTCCGCTCCCGTAGTAGAGAACCCCCGAACTCGCGCCCGTCGCAGGGCCTCCGACTTCGTCTCTTGTAATGAGAGCGACATCAAACCCTGCCTTCTTCAGCCGGAAGGCCGTCGAGACCCCCGCCATCCCGCCCCCGACAACCAGCACGTCTTTCCGAATGTCGGTCTCAAGAGCCGGGAACCGCTTTTCGACCGGCCACAGCGGGTTGCACTGCATCTTGGCTAAGAAAGATAGCATGGGCATATGAACAAATTACCAAATTACACCCAAATCTAGGCCGTCGAAGGTTCCCTTGAATCCCAAGTCGAGCAAAGATTTGGGTGAGAATTGGGTCATTCCCTAAATACGAAACTCAGAGGATGTGCAAGTCATGGAAAACGTTCCACGCAGAACCGCAGTTTCTACCACAGTACTCGTTGGAATCGTCGTGGTCGTCCTTG